>CAJAXU010000713.1 GCA_903948045.1 uncultured beta proteobacterium
ACCGGCGCCGACGATGATGTAATCAAATTCAGTGCTCATAAGCCCATTTTGCCGTATGACGGCGGCGCTGCAGGCCAAGCAAACGCAATCTCGGAGCTTTGGCACCACGCCAGCGCTGCCCGGCCATGGGGAGCCCGGCCACCCCGCGCCCGAGCGCTGCGCGTGCTTAGCAGACAAGGTACAGGCTTATAATTATTGAAATATTAACTTTAAAAGTTATAATTTCAATAATGATAAGCCGACAATTCGAATCTGCTTTCCGTCAAACACTGCTGGAAGTCCCTGCTGTGGTGCTGCTGGGGCCGCGCCAAGTGGGCAAAACCACCCTGGCCCGCACCCTTGCCAAAGACTGGCCCGGCGGCGCGGTGTATTTGGACTTGGAGCGCCCTGCCGACCGACTGCGGCTGGAAGATGCCGACACCTACTTGCGTGCCCAGCAGGGCAAACTCGTGATACTGGACGAAATCCACCGTGCGCCTGGCGTGTTTGAAATTTTGCGCGGCATCATCGACGACAACCGACAAGCGGGGATTCGCAGCGGCCAGTTTTTGCTGCTGGGCTCTGCAGCGCTGGACCTGATGCGACAAAGCAGCGAAACCCTGGCTGGACGCGTGGCTTACATCGACATGGCGGCAGTGAGCATCGGTGAGGCCGCTGCGGCTGGTATTGCCGACAGCACGCTGTGGCTGCGTGGTGGCTTTCCTGACAGCCTGCTGGCGGCCAGCGACACCCAAAGCCTGGACTGGCGTCGCGACTTCATCCGCAGCTACCTGGAGCGCGACGTGCCAATGTTCGCGCCCCGTTTGCCGGCAGAGACCATTGGCCGCCTGTGGTCCATGTTGGCGCACAACCAGGGCAGCGTGCTCAACCAGGCACGCATCGCCAGCGCGCTGGGCGTCGCCAACCCCACCATAGACCGCTATGTCGACCTGCTGGTGGATCTGCAACTGGTGCGCCGCCTGCGCCCTTGGGGCGGTAACCTGGGCAAACGGCTGGTCAAGTCGCCCAAGGTGTATGTGCGCGACAGCGGCCTGCTGCACGGCCTGCTGGAGCTGGAAACCGTGAATGATTTGCTAGGCCATCCGGTCTGTGGCCACAGCTTTGAGGGCCATTGCATCGACAACCTGATCCAGGCCGCAGGCAAGCGCCACGTGCCTTACTTTTACCGAACCCACGTCGGGGCAGAAATTGATCTGGTACTAGAAAAAGGCGGCAAACCCGAGATAGCGATTGAAGTGAAACGGTCCATGGCGCCCAGCCCAGACAAGGGATTTTCAATGGCCTGCGACGACCTGCAGATTGCCAAGCGCTACGTGGTGTACCCAGGTCTGGAGCCCATCCCCCTGCGCCATGGGGCGCAGGGGACTGGCTTGCAAGCGTTGGCGGAGCTGCTGGCGCAGGCCTAGCCAGAAAACGGCTCAGCCCTGGGCCGCCGCCAGCTTGTCCTGGGTGTGGGTGTCAAAGTCACTGGCCTCATGGCGCTCGTGCAACTGGCTGGCCGGGTCCCCCATGACGCGGTTGACCATGCGGCCGCGGCGCACCGCCGGCCGGGCCAGAACCTGGTCAGCCCAGCGGTTCAGGTGCTGGTAGCTCTGCACCTGCAAAAATTCGCCAGCCTCGTACAGCAGCCCTTTGGCCAGCGCGCCGTACCAGGGCCAGATCGACATGTCGGCAATGGAGTACTCTGCCCCGGCCATGTACTCATGCTCGGCCAGGTGCCGGTCCAGCACGTCCATCTGGCGTTTGGTCTCCATGGTGAAGCGGTCAATCGCATACTCGATACGGGTCGGGGCATAGGCGTAAAAGTGACCGAAGCCGCCGCCCAGCAAGGGCGCCGCACCCATCTGCCAGAACAGCCAGTTCAGCGTTTCGGCGCGCACGTCAGGGTCGTGCGACAAGAATGCATCAAATTTTTCGGCCAGGTAGAGCAGGATGGCGCCGGACTCAAACACCCGACGCGGCACCGATGCGCTGTGGTCCATCAGGGCGGGAATTTTGGAGTTTGGGTTGGCCGCGACAAAACCGCTGCCGAACTGGTGCCCCTCGTGAATGCGGATCAGCCAGGCGTCGTACTCGGCGCCGCTGTGGCCCAGCGCCAGCAGTTCCTCCAGCATCACAGTCACCTTGACACCGTTGGGCGTGCCCAGCGAGTACAGCTGCAGCGGATGGCGGCCCACCGGCAGGGGTCGCTCGTGGGTGGCGCCCGCCACCGGGCGGTTGATGTGGGCAAAACGCCCACCATTGGCTTTTTGCCATTGCCAGATGGCAGGGGGGGTGTAGGTCGCGGGATCGGACATGTCAGACTCAGGTCAGGGTTGCCGGGCCGCCACCCTGAGGGCGGCAGCGGTATGTGGGTGACCTGATTATTGACGCAAACCCATGCCCTGGCCGCGGCGGCGACATCCGGGGTGGTGCGCAGCGCAATCTCAAAGCAGGGCGCTGTGAGGCTTACATGGCTTACTCGCCATCGGAAGAATCAGCATTCTTGAGTTCGGCAAACTTGGCCGCCATTGTCGGGTTGCCCCGTGTGAGCTTCTTGATCGTCAGATCGTCGGCCTTGTCGTTGGCCAGGCGCAAATTGTTCGCTGACTTGTGCAGCGCTTCCCTAACAAGAAGTCCAAGGTCATGCCCGAAGCCAAGTAGCGCAAGAAACCAATTCGGGGTTGGCATTGCCTCATGGCGATGCTTGCCAAGGGTTGATGACGTTCACCCCAGCAGCTTCAAAAGGGCTGGTGTCGCGGGTGGCTACGGCGAAGCCGTTGGCGAGGGCGACGGCTGCAATGAAGGCATCGGCCGTTTCGACCGCCAAACCTGCAGCGCGGCACTTGGCCAGCAGCTCGGCATAGGCTTTTGTGCAAGCCATATCGAACGACAGCACCCGATTGGCGAACATCGGCAGCAGGCGTTTTTCCAAGTTGTCATGCAGGCTGTCCCGGCGCTTTCCGGCAGGCATGAGCGCAATACCTGCACGCAACTCGGCTACCGTGATCGCGGACAGGTAGAGCGTTTCCAGCGCTTGCGCGTCGATCCATTCAAGGACGCGGGCATTGGGTTCCCGGCGCTGCGGCTCCGAAATCACGTTCGTATCGAGCAGGATCATTCGAAACTCACCGCACGAGCTTCAGACTTGATGCGCGCGCTCTCAAACAAGGCGTGTTCTTCATCGGTCAGGCCGCCAGCCTCGCGGGCGATGGCAGCCAGGAACGAGCCAAGTTTCACGCGCCCCTCCGGCTTAGCTGCCCGCTCCAGGATGTCGCGGATTTCCGCCTCGGTGCTACGGCCATGATGGGCGGCTTGGATTCGGATGGCCCGATGCACCTCATCGGGCAGGTTTCTTACATTGACGTTTGCCATTTGATATATCTACATTTATAAGAAGCAATGCACTCATTGTATAAAAATGACACCAAAACGCGAGTGTTTTCATGCAGCATGGGGATGTTCGAAGTTCGGGGCCCCCAATTTGGCGAATTGGACGCGGCCACGATGGACTGCGTCGTAGGTGAAGCAAGGCAGTTGGTGTACCGCCATGGTAGTATTTCTTACCCCAAGTAAGGAATATGATGTCTACCACCACGGTTACGAGCAAAGGCCAGGTCACCAT
>CAJAXU010000714.1 GCA_903948045.1 uncultured beta proteobacterium
AGCATCGCCACTGGAATAGTGCCAGAACTCCCACGGGTACTCGACAAAACCATGGTCGCGCATCAATGCGGTGATTTTTTGGCGATGCCTCAGCCCTTCGGCCGAAACAAACGGAGAGTTCATCGGCGTTAGTTCCGATAGTTCGATGTACGGCCCACCGCGGTCAACGTCGAGCGCAGGGTCATTGAGTCTCACCACCGAGATATCGATCGCACTACCGGACATGTGAGTCGCAAATTTTGGCACCGTGGCTACCAAGGCGCTACAGCGGCGGAACATGAACTCCGGACTCGGAACCTTGCCACCTAGTTCCCACATCACTCGCTGAAGCACGGCGTCGAACACCTTTGGCGTGAGGCCAAGGTACTTCTGAATTTCCCGGGTGCGATAGCCATCCTCGACACGCAGCACCCAGCCCAGTTCATTCATTTCTTTGGCCGCACCCAGAAAATTCGCAATTTGACCTTCGCGCAAATAGAACAACCGGTCTAGGTCTTTGACATGCTTGAGTGACGAAAACGCGACCACGACACCAGCCTGTGCTGCCGCCTCGCGCAAAGAAACAAAGGGCTCACCGCATTCCACTACCGGGTAGGGCAGGATGCTTTCAAACATAAAGGTGTAAGCTGCTTCGAGCTGCTGTGTCCAATAGGCGCGCCGCGCCACGTCGTCAGATTGCATATTTGACTCCTGCGAATTGGTAGAGGGGCTATTCGTAGCGTTCGGTTAAACCGCGTTTATTTGAGGAGTGCGCCCGTGCTGGGCGCACCATAAAAAAAGGGCCGCTCAAGAGCGGCCCTTTTGACTCATGCCGGCTTACTTGCCGCCGGGGATCTTGCCTTCCACGCCCTTGACATAGAAGTTCAGGCCACCGAGGAACTTGTCATCGGCTGCTGCGTCTTTGGCGATCTGAACCTTGCCTTTGTTGTCGGTGATCGGGCCTTTCCAAATCACAAAGCTGCCATCGGCCAGGCCTTTTTTCACGTCTGCGACTTTGGTCTTGATGTCGGCGGGCACATCTTCGGCGATAGACACAAGGTCGATCGCGCCTTCCTTCACGCCCCACCACACGCCGGTGCCGCCCTTCCAGGAGCCGTCCAGCGCCTCTTTGGTGGTCTTGATGTAGTACGGACCCCAGTTGATGATGGCCGAACCCAAATGGGCCTTGGGGCCGTAGGCGGTCATGTCCGAATCCCAACCGAAGGCGCGCTTGCCCTTGGCTTCTGCGGCCTTGAGCACGGCGGGTGAGTCGGTGTTCTGGAACAGCACGTCAGCGCCACCGTTCATCAGCGAGGTGGCGGCTTCGGTTTCTTTCGGTGGGTCAAACCAGCCGTTCACCCACACCACTTTGGTCTTGACCTTGGGATTGACCGACTGGGCACCCAGCGTGAAGCTGTTGATGTTGCGGATCACCTCAGGAATTGGGATCGAGGCCACCACGCCCAGCGTGTTGGACTTGGTCATCTTGCCGGCGATGATGCCCGCCATGTACGCGCCTTCATAGGTGCGGCTGTCATAGGTGCGCATGTTATCGGCCTGCTTGTAGCCGGTGGCGTGCTCGAACTTGACGTCCTTGAAATCGGGCGCGATCTTGAGCATGGGCTCCATGTAGCCAAAGGTGGTGCCGAAGATCAGCTTGTTGCCCTGCGTAGCCATGTCGCGGATCACGCGCTCGGCATCGGCGGATTCAGGCACGTTCTCGACAAACGAAGTCGTGATTTTGTCGCCGAATTCTTTTTCAAGCGCCTTGCGGGCGTTGTCGTGGGCGAAAGTCCAGCCGCCGTCGCCGACCGGGCCGACGTAGGCAAAGGCAATTTTCAGCGGCTCGGGCTTGGGTGCCGGCGCAGATGCAGCCGCGGCTGGTGCCGGTGCAGGCGCCGGCTCCTCTTTTTTGCCGCAACCCACCAGCGCGGCGGACGCCACAGCGGTGAGTGCAGCGATCTTGAATGTCAGCTTGTGCAGATCGGTCATGTCTTTTCCTTCTTTACAGGGTGGTTAGCGACAGGGTTGAGAAAACGGCGATTATGGACTGGAAAACCTCAGGAGCCGGGGTAAAACGGCTTACCGATCGAGGCCGGCATGTTGACCCGGATCCACTGCGGGTTACGCGAGATCAGCGCCAGCACCACGATGGTGGCTAGGTAGGGCAACATGGTCAGGAACTGGCTGGGTACCTCGACACCGATGCCCTGCAGGTGAAACTGCAGCATGGTGACGCCGCCAAACAGGTAGGCCCCCAGCAGCACGCGGGCCGGGCGCCAGGTGGCAAAGGTGGTCAAGGCCAGCGCGATCCAGCCCTTGCCGGCCACCATGCCCTCGACCCAGAGCGGGGTGTACACCACCGACAGGTAGGCGCCGGCCAGGCCGCACAGGGCGCCGCCGGCCACCACCGCCAGCAGCCGGATGCGGCGCACCGGGTAGCCCAGCGCGTGCGCGGACTCCGGGCTTTCGCCCACGCTGCGCAGCACCAGCCCGGCGCGCGTGCGGTACAAAAACCAGATCATGGCCAGCGCCAGCAGCACGGTGAGGTAGACCAGGGGGTGCTGCCTGAAGAGCGCCGGACCGACCAGCGGCAGGTCGGCCAGCCAGGGCACGGCGAAGCTGGGCCGCTCGGGCATTTTTTGCTGCACATAGCCGACGCCGACAAAGGCCGAAAAGCCGGCACCAAACAGGCTGACCGCCAGCCCGGTGGCGTACTGGTTGGTGTTGAGCCAGATCACCAGCAGGCCGAAGATCAGCGCCAGCAGCGCACCGGCCCCGATGCCGGCGGCAAAGCCGAGCACGTCGCTGCCCGAATGCACCACCGTGGCAAAGCCGGCAATCGCGGCGCACAGCATCATGCCCTCGGCACCCAGGTTGACGATACCGACTTTTTCATTGATCAGCAGGCCCAGCGAAGCCAGCGCAAGCACGGTGCCGGCGTTGAGCGTAGCGGCGATCAGCAGCGCGTAGGATTCCATGGCCTCAGCAGCCTCCGGGTAGTCGGCAGTGCATCGCCGGGCACAGCAAGGGCCGCGTCATTTGGCCCACCGCAGGCGGTAATTGAGCAGCGTGTCGCAGGCCAGCAGTGTGAACAGCAGCAGGCCCTGGAACACACCGGTGAGCGAACGCGGCAGCCCCAGGCGCGACTGCGCCAGCTCGCCGCCGATGTAAAACATGCTCATCAGAATGGCCGACAAGACCATGCCGACCGGGTGCAGCCGGCCCACATAGGCCACGATGATGGCGGCAAAGCCGTAGCCGGCCGGCACATAGGGCGTGAGCTGGCCGATCGGGCCGGCCACCTCCAGGGCACCGGCTAGGCCGGCCATGCCGCCCGACACCAGCAACGCCACCCAGAGCGCGCGCCGCGACGAAAACCCGGCGTAGCGGGCTGCCGCCGGGGCCAGGCCACCGACCTGCTGCGCAAAGCCGGCGCGCGTGCGAAACAGAAACACCCAGACTCCGACCACGCCGATCAGCGCCAGAAAAATGCCGATGTTCATGCGCGAGCCGGTCAGCAGCCGCGGGATGCGGGTGGCGGCATCAAAGGTGCGGCTCTGCGGAAAGTTGTAGCCCTGCGGGTCTTTCCAGGGGCCGGAGACGATAAAGCTCAGCAACATCACCGCCACATAGACCAGCATCAGGCTGACCAGGATTTCATTGGCATTGAAGCGGTCGCGCAGCCAGGCCGTCAGGCCGGCCCAGACCATGCCGCCCAGGATGCCAGCCAAAATGATGGGCAACACGATCCAGCCGCCGGTCGTTTTATCGGCCAGCAAGGCCACCCCGCTGGCGGCAATGGCGCCCAGCACGTACTGGCCTTCAGCGCCGATGTTCCAGACGTTGGAGCGGAAACACACAGCCAGCCCGAGTGCGATCAGCAGCAGCGGCGTGGCTTTGACGGTGAGCTCGCCCAGCGCGTAGGGACTTTTGATCGGATCCCAAAAGAACACCCGCAGCCCGCTGACCGGGTCTTTGCCCAGCGCCACAAACAGCAGCACCCCGATCAGCACGGTGACAGCCAGCGCCAGCAGCGGCGAGCCGTAGGTCCAGCCCGGGCTCGGTTGCGGTCGCGCCTCAAGCTTGAGCATGGGCCTGCTCCTGGGTGGGCGCCAACGCGGCCTGCACATCGCTGTGCCACAGGCCGCTCATCCATTCGCCGATCTGCGTGACCGTGGCCTCGGCCGCCGCGATGGACGGCGACAGCCGGCCACGCGCCATCACGTGCAGCCGGTCGCTGAGCTCAAACAACTCATCGAGCTCTTCGCTGACCACCAGCACCGCGCAACCGGCATCACGCAGCGCCAGGATTTCACCGCGGATCTGCGCGGCGGCGCCGACATCGACGCCCCAGGTCGGCTGTGACACGATGAACAAACTGGGAGCCGCGTCAATCTCGCGGCCCACGATGAATTTTTGCAAATTGCCGCCCGACAGCGAGCGCGCCACCGCACGCGGGCCACCGGCCTTGACGTTGAAGCGCGCAATGATGCCGGCCGCCTGCTGCTCCAGCTCTCGCAAGCGGATCCAGCCGCCGGCCCAGCGCGGGTAACGAATGGCCTCTTGGCGCGTCAGCAGCAGGTTGTGCGCCAGCCCCAGGGTGGGCACGGCACCGCGGCCCAGCCGCTCTTCCGGCACAAAGTGCAGGCCAAGTTTGCGCCTTGCGCCAGGATGCAGGGCGCCGGCGTCGGTGTCGCCGATGCGGACCGTGCCCGCTGGCGCGCGGACGTCTTCGCCCGACAGGGCGTACAGCAATTCTTTCTGTCCGTTGCCCGAGACCCCGGCAATGCCCACCACCTCACCGGCCCGCACCTGCAAGGCAAGGTCCAGCAGGTCCACGCCAAACTGGTCGGCGCGGGCCAGATTCAGGCCCTGCACCTGCAGCACGGGCGCGCCCGGCTGCTGTGGCCGGTGCATCAGCTGCGGCGGCTCGGCGCCGATCATCAGGCGCGACAGCGAGGCGTTGGACTCCTGCGCCGGGTTGCAGACGCCGGTGACGCGGCCACCGCGCAACACGGTGCAGGCGGTGCAGAGCTCGCGGATTTCATGCAGCTTGTGGCTGATGTACAGAATGCTGCAGCCCTCAGAGGCGAGCTTTTTCAGCACCACAAACAGCTTCTCTACCGCCTGCGGCGTCAGCACCGAGGTGGGTTCATCCAGAATCAGCAGCTTGGGGTTGGTCAGCAGGGCGCGGATGATTTCTACCCGCTGCATCTCGCCCACGCCCAGCGTGTGCACCGGGCGCGTGGGGTCGATGTCCAGCCCGTACTCGGCGGCTTTGGCGGTGATGCTGCGCGACACCTCGGCCAGGCTCAGGGTTTTGCTCAGCCCCAGCCAGACGTTTTCGGCCACGGTGATGGTGTCGAACAGGCTGAAATGCTGGAACACCATGCTGATGCCCAGCGCCCGCGCCTCCTGCGGGTTGCGCACCTGCACCGGCTGCCCGTCAAACAGCACCGTGCCGGCGTCGGGCTTGACCGCGCCGTAAATGATTTTCATCAGGGTGGACTTGCCCGCACCGTTCTCGCCCAGCACGGCGTGGGTCTGACCCGGCAGCACCGTCAGGCCGACCTCGCTGTTGGCCACCACGCCGGGGTAGCGCTTGGTGACGCCGCTCAATTGCAGCCGAGGCGTGCTCATGCGGCCAGCCCCTGCGGCTGGAGCGCGGCCGCCACCGCCTTGACGCGCTCGCGCAGCCAGCGGCCACTGGCCGAGGTGTGGCTGCGTTCATGCCAGAGCTGGTAATACATCATGCGTGGGAATTGAATGGGGCAAGGCAGGATGGTAAGGGGTAGCTGGGTCAGGTAGCGTTCGCAGTACTGACGGCCGGTGGTCAAGACTAGCAATGTTGATGCCACCATGGCTGGGATCAGGCCGAAATGCGGGCAGCGCGCGGTGATGTTGCGCTGCAGGCCTTGGGCATCCAAATGGCTGTCAATGACGCCGCGGGCACCAGGGTGCAGCGCACCCGGGGCGATGTGCTCGGCCGCCAGCCAGGCCGCAGCGTCCCAGCCGCGGCGCACCGCCGGGTGGTGGTTGGCCACCAGGGTCACCACCTCGTCGCCAAACAGGCGCGCCAGGTGCAGGTCGTCTGGTGGCGTAGGCCAGTTGCCGATGACCAGATCGACCTCACCCTGCGCCAGTTGGGCCCGGTAGTCGACCGAGGCGGTCAGCGGCTGGATGTCGATCTGGCACAGCGGTGCGCCAGACTTGAGCTCGGCCACCAGCTGCGGCAGAAACAGCGGGTCCAGGTAATCGCTGGCGGCTAAGCGGAAGGTACTGCGGTCCAGCACCGGGTCAAAACCACGGGCATCAGAAAACAGCATCTGCGCCGCACGCAAGATGCTGGCCGCTGGCGCCACCATGCGCAGCGCGGCATCGGTAGGCACCATCTGCGCGCCCGAGCGCACCAGCAGCGGGTCGCCAGCAAAATCACGCAGACGTTTGAGCGACGCACTCACCGCAGGCTGGTGCATGCCGAGCCGGACGGCCGCTTTCGATACGCTGCGTTCTGTCAACACGGTATGCAGGACCTTGA
>CAJAXU010000715.1 GCA_903948045.1 uncultured beta proteobacterium
AAGCAAGCGGGCACTGAGCCCTTCTGTTTGTGGGCATCTTTTCCCGATCCGCACCACCCGTTTGACGCCCCTGAGCCTTGGTGCTGGTTGCATCACCCTGATGATGTGGATTTGCCGCGCCATGGCACCCTGGACCTTGACCGGCGTCCTTGGTGGCACCGAGCCAGCCTGGAAGGGTCGCCCCAAATGGCCAATGAAAGTCTGCGAAAGTTCCGGGAAAAGTCCTCGCGCACGCCGCTGCAGAGCGAAAAACAGATGCGCCACCTGATTGCCAATTACTACGGCATGATCTCCCTGATCGACCATCAGGTCGGCCGCATCAGGATTGCATTGCGCGAGAGAGGTCTGGACAAGAACACGATCTTGGTCTACTCGACGGACCACGGTGACTGGCTGGGGGACCACGGCTTGCTGCTCAAAGGTCCCATGCCTTATGAGGGGCTCTTGAGGGTGGGGCTCTTGTTTGAGGGCCCGGGTGTACCCGCAGGCAAAGTCGTTCAGGACCCTGTCTCTACGCTCGACCTGGCCCAAACTTTTTGTGACTACGCGCAGACATCGATGCAGGCAGACGTTCACAGCGTCAGTCTGCGACCCTTGATCGAAACCGAGACCGCAAGCCGCGACTTTGCCCTCTCGGAGTGGGATCTCCGGCCCTCTCGGTCTGGCGTGGAGTTGCAATTGCGCACCGTCCGGACCCACGGTCAAAAACTTACCGTGGACCTTATCAGCGGTGCTGGCGAGATGTATGACTTGTTGGAAGATCCTTATGAAATGGACAACCGTTTTGGGGACCCAGCGATGGCAGCGTTGCAAAAGGAACTGACTGACATGATCGCCAGTCGCCCCGATGATGCGGTGGCACCCTTGCCGCAAATTGGTATGGCGTGAATCCATGACAATGCGCTATCGGGACACTTGACCTTGGACAGGGTGGGTTGTCTCTTGACGCCATGGAGTTTTGATGACGCCCAGCCCGACCGCCCATCCCAGCACCGCTCCCTGTGACTTCCTGACCCAGCTGTACCAGGCGGCGGTGCAGCGCGCCCTGCCGCTACACAGCATGGCGCCGTTTTTGCCGCCGCCGCCGCGCGGCCGCACCCTGGTGCTGGGCGCCGGCAAGGCGGGTGGCGCCATGGCGCAGGCGCTGGAGGCGCTGTGGCCGGCTGACGCTCGCTTGAGCGGGCTGGTGGTGACGCGCTACCACCACGTGCCGCCGCGCCCGCAGGGCTTGCCGCAACGCATCGAGGTGGTGGAGGCAGCGCACCCGGTGCCCGATGCCGCCGGTCTGGCGGCCGCCGAGCGCATGCTGGCGCTGACCCAGGGGCTGACGGCCGATGACCTGGTACTGTGCCTGATCTCGGGCGGCGGCTCAGCCTTGCTGACCTTGCCGGCCGAGGGCCTGAGCCTGGCCGACAAGCAGGCCGTCAACCGCGCCTTGCTTGCCAGCGGCGCCAACATTGGCGAGATGAATGGCGTGCGCAAGCACCTCTCGCGCATCAAGGGCGGACGGCTGGCGCAGGCCTGCTGGCCGGCCCGGGTGGTGACGCTGACCATCAGCGATGTGCCCGGTGATGACCCCTCCACCATTGCCAGCGGCCCGACCGTGCCCGATGCCAGCACTTGTGCCGACGCGCTGGCTACTTTGGCGCGCTACCGCATCGAACTGCCGCCGGCCGTGGCACAGGCGCTGTACAGCGGTGCGCTGGAGACGCCCAAACCCGGCGACCCGCTGTTTGCCGGCCACGCGGTGCACCTGATTGCCACCCCGCAGCAGTCGCTGCAGGCCGCCGCTGAGTTGGCGCGTTCGGCCGGGCTGACCGCCTACATCCTGAGCGACGAGATGGAGGGTGAGTCGCGCGAGGTGGGGCGGGTGCATGCGGCGCTGGCGCGCGCGGTGGCGCGGCACGGCCAGCCCTTTGCCCGGCCCTGTGTCATATTGAGTGGCGGCGAGACCACCGTCACGATCCGTTCGCAAGCGCCCGGTGCGGCGCGCGGCCGCGGCGGCCGGGCCGGCGAGTTTTGTCTCGGCCTGGCGCAGGCCCTGCAGGGGCAGGCCGGCGTGTACGCGCTGGCCGCCGACACTGACGGCATCGATGGCGTGGAAGACAACGCCGGCGCCTGGGTGGCGCCGGACACGCTGCAGCGCGCAGCCACTGCCGGCCTCAAGGTGGACGACCACCTGGACCGCAACGACGCCTACGGCTACTTTGCCGCGCTGGGCGATCTGGTCACCACCGGGCCGACCTTCACCAATGTCAATGATTTCCGGGCGGTGCTGGTGCTGTGACGGCGGGTGGCAGGTGATGCTTTACCTGAGTCGCTTCTGCCAATTCAGGTCCCTTTGATTTCAATCAAGCCCTGTCTGGTGCGAACTTGGCACAGTTGCACCATGCTTGACATTCAATCCGTTTCGCCAGCCGCCGAGCGCCAGACCGCTCCGCGCGGCCAGACCTTGTTGCGCCGTACCCAAGCCCCGCCTTGGGTTGGTTTTCTGGAGTCGGGTCGGGTCGTGCTGGGCGTGATGGTGGGCGAGGTCATGGAGCACCAGCTGGGTGTGCTGGAGGGCCCCTGCTGGCTGGAGGCCTCGTCGGCCGTGCTCGACCTGCCGCCCGCCGTGGACGTGGTGGCCGACTCTGAGGTCGTGTTGCGGCGCGTGCCGGTGGCCGAGTTCCGGCGCACGCTGGCCGACCTGTCGCGGCCAGCGCGAGGCGTGTTGGAAGATGTGGCGCGGGCGCACCGGCAGCAAACCGAGCTGGCGGTGAGCCGCTTGGCCAAGGACGCCGAGGCCCGTTGTGCCGAGTGGTTGCTGCAGCACGCCGAGCCCCTGGCGCAAGGGGGCATGGCGGTGCAGCTGCAAGAGCGCAAGCGCTCCATCGCTGCCCAGCTAGGCATTGCGCCCGAGACCCTGTCCCGGGTGCTGCGCCACCTGCGCGAGCGCAGCCTGATCAGCGGCTCTGGCCGCAGCCTGAATCTGCTGGACCTGACGGGTCTGCGTTCCCTGGCTGGCGTTTAGCGCGGGTTGGCGGGTGCGCTGAGTGCCATCAGCACTGCTTCGGCGGTGGCCGGCGCCTGCAGCGTCACCGCAGCCCCGTCGCCCCGCGCCTGCGCCACGGCATCGCGCAGCGCCTCAAACACGCTGATGGCCAGCATGAAGGGCGGTTCGCCCACGGCCTTGCTGCCGAACACATTGTCTTCACGGTTGGGCTCGGGCCACAGGTCTACGTGCAAGTGCGCCGGGATGTCGCCGGTAGCCGGGATTTTGTAGGTGCTGGGCGCATGGGTGGTGAGCCGGCCCCGCTCGTCCCACACCAGCTGCTCGGTGGTGAGCCAGCCCATGCCCTGCACAAAGCCGCCCTCGATCTGGCCGATGTCGATGGCCGGGTTGATGGAACGGCCCACGTCGTGCAGGATGTCCACCCGCAGCACCCGGTTCTCGCCGGTCAGGGTGTCGATGGCGACCTCGGTGCAGGCAGCGCCGTAGGCAAAGTAATAGAACGGCCGCCCGGTCAGCGTGGTCTTGTCGTAGTGGATTTTGGGGGTGCGGTAGAAGCCGTCGCTCCAGAGCTGGATGCGGTTGGCGTAGGCCAGGTGCACCACCTCGTCAAATGGCCGGGTGGCGCCGGGCGAGTGCACCAGGCCGCCGGCAAAGCGCACGGCGCCCGCGCCGCAGCCGTCGAGCCCCGCCACAAAGGCCGCCAAGTTGTCGCGCACATGGCGCGCCGCAAATTGGGCGGCGCGGCCATTGAGGTCGGTGCCGGCCGAGGCGGCGGTGGCCGAGGCGTTCGGGATCTTGCTGGTGTCGCTGGCGGTGGCCAGCACCCGGGCCAGCGGCACGCCCAGCTCGTCGGCCACGATCTGCGCCACCTTGGTGTTCAGGCCTTGGCCCATTTCGGTGCCGCCGTGGTTCACCTGCACGCTGCCGTCCAGGTACACATGCACCAGCGCGCCAGCCTGGTTGAACAGTGTGGCGGTGAAGGAAATGCCAAACTTGACCGGCGTTATCGCCAGCCCGCGCCGAATCACGGGTTGGCTGGCGTTCCAAGCCAAAATGGCCTCCCGCCTTTGCTGGTATTGAGAAGTTTGCTCTAGTTTCGATAGCAATGGCGCCAGGATGTTGTCCTCCACCCGCATGCCGTAGTGGGTGGTGTCGCGCCGCGTGCGACCGTCGGCCAGCAGCGTGTCGTCGTACAGGTTGCGCTGGCGCACGGCCAGCGGGTCCAGGCCCAACTGGCGCGCGATGTCGCCCATGAGGGCCTCAATCACGATCATGCCCTGCGGCCCGCCAAAGCCGCGAAACGCGGTGTGGCTTTGCGTGTGCAACTTGCAGCGGTAGGAGGCGATCGCCACGTCTTCCAGAAAGTAGGCGTTGTCGGCGTGGAAGATGGCGCGGTCGGACACCGGGCCCGACAGGTCGGCGCTGAAGCCGCAGTTCATCGCCATCATCAGGCGCAGGCCGCACAGCCGGCCGCTGGCGTCAAAGCCGGCGGTGTAGTCGCAGGCCAAGGGGTGGCGCTTGCCGGTGACCATAAAGTCGTCGTCGCGATCCAGCCGCAGCTTGACCGGGCATTTGAACTTGTGCGCCGCCAGCGCCGCCCACACCGCCATGTGGCCTGCCTGGGTCTCCTTGCCGCCAAAACCGCCACCCATGCGCCGGCATTCAACCCTTACTGCGTGGTTGGACAAGCCCAACGCATGGGCCACCCAGTGCTGTACCTCGCCCGGGTGCTGGGTGCTGCTGTGGATCAGCCACTGGCCCTGCTCCTGCGGCAGGGCGTAGGCCACCTGGCCCTCCAGGTAAAAGTGCTCCTGGCCGCCGACTTCAAGGGTGCCGCTGAGCTGGTGCGGCGCGCGCGCCAGCGCAGCATCGGCATCACCCCGGCGCACAAACACCGGCGGCAGCACGAAATGCTGTTGCTGCAGCGCCTCGCGTACGCTCAATACGGCAGGCAGGGGGTCGATCTGCAGGTGCACCAGGCGCGCGGCACGGCGCGCCTGCATTATGCTGTCGGCCACCACCAGCCCCACAACCTGGCCCACGTGCTGCACCGTGCCCTGCGCAAACACCGGCTCGTCGCCGGCAAAGGCGGCCAGCATAGCGTCGCCTGGAATGTCGGCCGCCAGCACCAGACCGCGCACGCCGGCCAGCGCCAGCGCCGCCGTGCCCGACACACTGCGCAGCGTGCCGTGCGCCACCGGCGACAGGATGGGTGCGGCATACAGCGTGCCGCGCGCCTCCAGCATGTCGTCAATGTAGGTGGCGGCGCCAGCCACCTGGGCGGCGGCGCTCTCGTGCGGTGTCGAAATGCCGCTGGCGCTGGCGGGTACCGGCAGTTTCAGCGGGGCGTTCATGCTGTGAGCTCCTCAAGCCCTGCGCTCTCCAGATTGATGGCGCGCTGGCCCTGGCTCTCCAGCCAGAAGCGCTGCAGCAGGTTGCCCAGAACCTGCACCCGGTAGCTGCTGGATGCGCGCAGGTCGGAAATCGGGGCGAATTCCTGCCGCAGCACGGCCATGGCCCGCTCTACCGTGGCCTGGCGCCAGGGCTGGCCCCTCAGCAGCGCTTCAGTTTGGCGGCCGCGCACCGGCGTGGCGGCCACGCCGCCCACGCCAATCGAGGCCTGCACGACGCGGCCGCCGTCCAGCCGCAGCGCCACGGCCAGGCACAGCGCCGAGATGTCGTCGTCAAAGCGCTTGGACACCTTGTACACGCGGCTGAATTCCTGCGGCACCGCTTTGGGCACCTTGATCCAGGCCAGCACCTCGTCGGCCGTCATCACGTTTTGCCGGTAGCCGGTGTACAGCTGCTCCAGCGGCAACTCGCGGTGGCCGCGTGTGCTCATCAGCACCACATGGGCGCCCAGCGCAATCAAAAGTGGCATCGAGTCGCCGATGGGCGAGCCATTGGCCACATTGCCGCCCAGCGTGCCCGAGTTGCGAACCGGCAGGCCGGCAAAGCGCTGGGCAAAGGTCTGCACCTGCGGCCGCTCAGCCACCAGCGCGGCAAAAGCCTCGGTCAGCGGCACTGCCGCGCCAATCGCCAAGTGATGCGGGTAGTGCTCAACCCGGCGCAGCTCGGCGACGCGGCTCAGGTCCAGCACCTGGGGCAAGCGGCGGTGCCCTTTGTTGACCCACAGCCCGACGTCGGTGCAGCCCGCCACCAGTTGCGCCTTGGGGTGGCGGCTGCGCAAGCGCAGCAGCTCGGCCAGGGTGTCGGGCAAAAAATAAGCCAAATCGGCCTCTAGCCCTTTTCCTGCTTGGCTTAGATGCTTCAGTTTTTGTAGCGTTTCGGCCTCGTCCACAGACACCCGGGGCAGCTCAGCCATGGTCTGGGCGGCGTCCAGAATGGGCCGGTAGCCGGTGCAGCGGCACAGGTTGCCCGATAAATCCTGCTGCGCCAGCGCGCGCGTGATCGGGCGGCCTTGCGCCACATGGTTCTGGTACATGCCAAACAGGCTCATCACAAAACCCGGCGTGCAAAAGCCGCACTGGCTGCCGTGGCACTGCACCAGCGCCTGCTGTGCCGGGTGCAGGCTGCCGTCTGGCCCCAGCAGGTCCTGCGCGGTCCACAGCGCCTGGCCCTGGATGGAATGCGCCAGCCGGATGCAGCTGTTCACCGCGCGGTACTGGATGCGTTCGCCATCGGCCTGGCCGAGCACCACGGTGCAGGCGCCGCAGTCGCCCTCGTTGCAGCCTTCTTTGGTGTCGCTGCACTGCAGGTCTTCGCGCAGCAGTTCCAGCAGGGTGCGGTCGGGCGGCACCTGGTGCAGCGTGACGGTCTGGCCACGGCGGACAAATTGCAAGGGGCGGGTGATCATGGGTAAGTCCTCATAGCTTAGGGTAAAGCAGGAGCGCTGGCGCGCTCATATCGACTAGCATATGGGACCCATTCAGACCCAGGTATGCGAGACGACGTTCTTTTCGACAAGATTGACCTCCATTTAATCAAGGTCCTGCATACCGTGTTGACAGAACGCAGCGTATCGAAAGCGGCCGTCCGGCTCGGCATGCACCAGCCTGCGGTCAGCGCGTCGCTCAAACGTCTGCGTGATTTTGCTGGCGACCCGCTGTTGGTGCGCTCGGGCGCGCAGATGGTGCCCACCGATGCAGCGCTGCGCATGGTGGCGCCGGCGGCCAGCATCTTGCGTGCGGCGCAGATGCTGTTTTCTGATGCCCGTGGTTTTGACCC
>CAJAXU010000716.1 GCA_903948045.1 uncultured beta proteobacterium
AGGGCTTGCGCTGTTTCTCGATTCTCCAGCCGCTGCACCGGCTGTTGGCGGAACTCAATGCCTTTGCGCCAACGGTGCTGGCCACATACCCCACAGTGGCCGCCCAATTGGCCGAGTTCGCCTCGCAGGGACAGCTTGATTTTGCGCCGGGCGAAGTCTGGACCGGCGGTGAAACCCTGAGCCAGGCCGCGCGGCGGCGCATCGAGCAGGGCCTGGGCTGCGTGGTTCGCAACAGCTACGGCGCATCTGAATTCATGCCCATTGGCTGGGAGTGCCAGTTTGGCAAGATGCACGTCAACGCCGACTGGGTCATTCTGGAACCAGTGGACGCGCAGGGTCGGGCCACTGCGCCCGGCCAGCCCTCTCACTCGACGCTGCTGACCAACCTGGCCAACCATGTGCAGCCCCTGATCCGCTACGACCTGGGCGACCAGATCACGGTATCGAGCGAGCCCTGTGGCTGTGGTTCAACGCTACCGGTGATCGAGGTCCGGGGCCGGCGCGATGAGGTGCTGGTGATGGTGGGGCACGATGGGCAGCCGGTGACTTTGTTGCCCATGGCCCTGACCACATTGCTGGAGGAGGGCGCTGGCGTTTTTGACTTCCAGCTGACCCAACAGGATGCGCACACGCTGGTGCTGCGTTTGGACCTGCATGGCGCCGAGGCGGCGGGTCCCAGTGCGCGGTGCCAGGCGGTTCTGGCCAAATACGCGAGAGACCAGGCCTTGGCGCCGATCCAGATCAGGGTCGAACTGGGTGCCATTGGACCGCGTGGCCGCAGCGGCAAGGCGCCGCGGGTGCTGGCACGGCCATGGCAGTCTGCCCAGGCGGCCTAAGGGCGGGCTGCCTGGGCCAGCACGCCGCGGGCCGCTTGCGCGAGCGCCGACGCCATGCTGACACAGTTGCTAGGGTGCGCAATGCAGTCGGTGCTCCAGACCTCGCCCACGCCGGCGGCCAGCAGTTGGGCCAGGGCGTTGCCTGAGAAAATGGCGTGTGTGACGGCCACATCCACACGGTGCGCGCCTGCGGCCAGCAACTGGCGTGCTGCCTGGGCCAGAGTTCGGCCGGTGCTGGCCACATCGTCGAGCAAGACAATGTCCCGCCCGGCCACGGGCCGCTCGGGCAGCGCGATGGCCACCTGGTGGTCGCCGTGGCGAACCTTGGTGCACAGGGCCGCGTCAAAGCCGTGGCGCGCGGCAGCCACGCTCAGCCATTGCGCTGATTCTCCATCGGGCCCGACCAGCAGCGCCTGCGGTCGTCGCTCGGCAATCAGGTCCGACAGCTGGGGCGCGCCGCTCAGGGTCACGGTTTGCAGCGCTGGCAAGGCCTGGTCCAGCGTGGCGACCCGGTGCAGGTGCGGGTCCACGGTGATCAACGCATCGAACAAGCCCGCCAGAAAGCGCCCGACGATGCGCTGACTCACCGCCTCGCCCGGGGCAAAGGCCACGTCTTGGCGCATGTAGCCCAGGTAGGGCGCCAGCAGCGTGAGGTGGCGGACGCCAAGTTCACGCGCGGCCGGCGCTGTCAGCAGCAGCTCCACCAGTTTCTCATTGGGCTGGTTCAGGCTGCGCAGCAGCAGCGTGTGGGCGGGCAGGGCAGGCGGCAGCCGCAGCCGGAGTTCGCCATCCGGAAACCGATGGCGCTCAATCAGGGCGGCATCGAAACCGCCGGCGTCAGCCAGTCGCAGGGCGGACGCCGCCTCATCGTCGAAATACAGCAGCAGCGGTGCGCTCGCCATCAGAACTCCACAAACACGTGGGGCAGCTCGCTGCTGTCGCCCAGGGTGTAGCCCGAGTGTTTCAGGCAGGCTTGCCGGGCAAACTCCAGGTCGCTCGGGTAGCCAGCGTAAACGCGGTAAAGCGCCTCCCCCGCGTTGACGGTCTCGCCGAGCTTGTGGAACAGGTCGACGCCGGCACCGATCACCTTCGGTGCGCCGGCCAGGCGTGCCACCCGCGCAATCTGGTGGTTGTCAATGCCGGTGACGACGCCGCTGCTCTGGGCACAGATGTCAAAGCTCAGGGCGCCCAGCTGCGGGCTGTGGTGGTCAAAAGGGTTCTGACCCTGTGCAGCGATGATGGCGCGCATTTTGCTCAGGGCGCGGCCCGAATCGAGGATGTCGCGAGCGATCGCGAAGCCGTCCCCGCCACGGATATCTGGGTTGCATTCGATCAGCCGGCCGGCGAGCCGCAATGACTTTTGCCGCAGGTCGTTGGGCGCCTCCGGGTCGTTTTCCAGCACCCGCATCACGTCACGGGCTTCCAGCACCGGGCCAATGCCGTTGCCAATGGGCTGGCGGCCGTCGGTGATCACCACATCCAGCGAGAGGTGCATGCGGCCCGCGACGTATTCAAACAGTCGCCGCAACCGCTGGGCCTCTGGCATGGAGCGGACCTTGGCGCTCGGGCCGATCGGGATATCCAGCACCAGGTGGGTGGAGCCGGCGGCAATTTTTTTGGACAAGATGGAGGCCACCATCTGCCCGGCCGAGTCCATGGCCAACGGGCGCTCTACCGAGATCAGCACATCGTCAGCGGGCGACAGGTTGGCCGAGCCGCCCCAGGCCAGGCAGCCACGGTGTTCGCGCACGATGTCGGCCAGTTGCTCAAATGGCAGCTCCACCTTGGCCAGCACCTCCATGGTGTCGGCGGTGCCCGCCGGAGAGGTGATGGCACGCGACGAGGTTTTCGGGCAAAGCAAGCCGTGGGCTGCCAGGATCGGCACCACCAGCATCGAGGTCCGGTTGCCGGGAATGCCGCCAATACAGTGTTTGTCCACCACCAGGTGCTCATGCCAATCCAGGCGGCGGCCGCTGGCCACCATGGCTTCTGTCAGAAAGTAGACCTCCTCACGGTCCAGCTCATCGCGGTTGGTGGCCACCACAAAGGCGGTCAGTTCGATTTTGGAGTAGCGCCGATCTGCAATGTCCTGCACGATGGCGCGAAATTCATCGCGGCTCAGGCGTTCACCCGCCAGTTTGCGCCGCAGTGCTTCGATCGAGGCTGGCGCTTCGGCTTGGGCCACCGAGGCCGTATGGCCGTCCTGCACGTCGAGCTGCGAAAAGGCGTCTTCCGACAAACCCAACTCGTGGCAGCCCACGATGCTGTGGTCGTCCACCACGTTCAGGCTGGCCAGGATGCGGCGGCCATTGGCACGGACTTCAATTTTGGACAAAGCCTGGAAGCCCTCGGCCCGGTAGATGGCGCAGTCGCGGTGCAGATAGGCCACGTTTTCACGGTAGGTGTCGATGGCCACGCGCCGCAGCGACAGGGCGGCGGTGCTGGGCGCGGTCTGCGCCACGATGACGGCGTCGGCCGATGCGGTGAGGTCCATGGCCCAGAGCCTATACCCGAATGCCCACCGGGGTCCAGCAGCCTTTGCTTGGGGTCGACGCCAAAGAAAAGGGCCTCTTGTGAGGCCCTGGTGCGGATGGCAGCAACTGCCGTGGCTTACACGCGTTTGCGGTATTCGCCGGTGCGGGTGTCGATTTCGACCTTGTCGCCCTGCGCCACAAAAATCGGCACGCCAATTTCGAAGCCGGTCGAAATCTTGGCAGGCTTGAGTACCTTGCCCGAGGTGTCGCC
>CAJAXU010000717.1 GCA_903948045.1 uncultured beta proteobacterium
CCATTCCGGCGCTTTGGCCAGTATTTTCTGTACAAGTGGTATTGGTTGCGGGATGAGAAATAATTGAAATCAAATTGGCTGGCTGCGCGTCACGCGGCTATCCAGTAGCGTCGGCTGGTGGCAAAAAACCGAACGGCGCCGTTCACATGGTCAGAGGGGCAAGTTCTGAATTCGATGTCTTCTCCTCCTGAAGTTAACCGCCCACCTTTGCAAGCCATACGGGTGCTGGACCTCACCCGTTTGCTGCCAGGTCCCATGTGTACTTTGCACCTGGCCGACCTTGGCGCCGATGTCATCAAGATCGAGGACACGGGGGTTGGGGACTATGTCTCAGTTCCTGTTCGCGAAATGCTCAATCGCAACAAACGAGGCATACGCCTGGACCTTAAGCAGGCTGAAGGGGTCGAAATATTACTGCAGATGTGCGAGCGTGCCGACGTGCTGGTCGAGGGCTTTCGCCCGGGCGTGATGGCGCGGCTCGGCCTTGGCTACGATGTGATCCAAAGCCGTAACCCCAGGCTGGTCTACTGCAGCATCAGCGGGTACGGTCAGACCGGGCCCCTGAGTCAAAAAGCCGGGCATGACCTGAACTACTGCGGCTTTGCCGGGGTAGCCGAGCAGGTGGGCATCTCCAGCGGCCAGTTGGCGCTGTCGAACCTGCCGATGGGCGACTTGCTGGGTGGCACCATGCTCGCCGTGATGGGCATTCTCGCGGCCTTGTTCGATGCGCAACGCACTGGCCAGGGCCGGCACGTCGATGTGGCTATTGCCGATGGCGTGTTAGCGCATGCGGTGCTTCCGCTGGCCGGTTTGCACAGCGAGGGCCGAACGCCACCCCCGGGCGGTGACAAACTGACCGGAGCCTTGCCCTGCTATGGGCTCTACCCGACGCAAGATGGCCGCTATCTGGCGGTGGGGACCTTCGAGCCCAAGTTCTGGGCCAGGTTTTGCACCATCCTGGCTCGACCTGAGCTGACCGAGCACCACATACCCAAAACCCAATCGCTGTCCGATTGGGTGCGTAAAGGGGTGGGCGAGGCGGTTCGGGCGCACCCGCTGGCCTACTGGGTGCAGCTGCTGGAGGGCGCTGATTGCTGCGTCACGCCCGTGCTCAGGCTGGACGAGGCGCGGGACCTGCCGCACTTCAAGGCGCGCGACATGTGGGTGCAGGTGCAGACAACCCAAGGTGAGCAAATGACCCAAACGGCGATGCCGGTGAAGATGACGGGGTTCAATTTTGAAGTGCGCTGTCCGGCTCCCATCCAGGGTCAGCATACGCGCGAGGTCTTGGGCGAGTTGGGGCTGGACTTTGCTGTGATCGAGGCACTTTTTCAGCGTAAAGTCGCATCGTAGATCCCGTCTGATTGCCCGCCGCCCGTTCAATGAGTCGCCACCAGAAACCTCCCCAGATCCAGCACACCGTCGCCATTTACCAGGTGGTGCAGATGCTGCAGGCCATAGAGGGGGAATCGGACCGTGCTGTGGTGTTGCGACGGGCTGGTATCTCGCCCGCCCTGCTGGAGTCTGCTCTGGCGCGGGTGACCCAGATCCAATTCGCCCGCCTGATGACCGCGCTGGTGCGCCACCACCGTGACGAATTTTGGGGCTTGGGTTCCTCGCCCTTGCCTTTGGGTACGTTCGCAATGGGCTGCCGCATGCTGGTGGGACACCGCAAACTAGGCGAGGCCTTGCGAGCCGGGTTACGCTACTACCACGCCTTACTGCCAGACTTTGTGCCCCGTCTGCAAATCAGAGATGGTATGGCCTATGTGCGAATGAGCTCACGGCACGCCTTGAACGATCGCCAGACGTATGCGGTGCGTGTTTTCATGTTCCTCAGTTATGGGGTGATGTGCTGGCTGGCGGCCCGACGCATACCTGTTGACGAGGTGGTCTATCAAGACCGCGATGTGGTGCGCCGTAGCGATGCTTCGCGCCTGTTTCAAGCGCCGACCCGACTCTCGGATGGTGAATGGGGCTACCGCTTTGCGGTCAAGTGGCTGGACTTGCCCGTGGAGCAGAACGCCGAAAGTGTCGAAACTTTTTTGCGTGGCGCACCAGGATGTTTGTTGGTAAAGTATCGAGACCAAGCCAGCTTTACCGAGCGCATCCGACGCATGCTTCGGCGCTACCTGGCCGACGAAATGCCATCATTCGAAGCGGTCAGCGACATGCTGGCCACTACGCCGCAAACCTTGCGCAGACGTCTTCAACGCGAAGGCCAGGGCTACCAGATGATCAAGGACGCCTTGCGCCGAGACGTCGCCGTCGATTACCTTACCCAGTCCGACATGTCTTTGATCGAAGTCGCCGCACGGGTGGGCTACTCTGAAGCCAGCACTTTCCACCGCGCCTTTAAAGTGTGGACCGGCCTGTCGCCCGGGGCTTACCGCCAGGCACACAATAAGCCCATCTCTTTAACGCGGTAGTCCCCACACAAAATTGGTATTTTTAGCCAATCATCTTGAGGTGATTGGCGATTGGCAAGTGGGTGTTGAAGCTCGATACTTTAGATGCATCGAACCCTCTCAAAGCAAAGGCATGGCCGTTCAAAACCGCGCAGTTTACGTCGTTGGCGTGGGTATGACCCCCTTCACCAAACCAGGCGCCAGCCAGGCCTACAACATTATGGGCATGCGTGCGGCCAAGCTTGCGCTCGATGATGCGGGCGTTCCCTACGATCAGGTCCAGCAAGCCTATGCCGGCTATGTCTATGGCGACTCCACCGCCGGGCAGGTCGTCATGTACGGTGTTGGGCTGACCGGCATCCCGGTCTTCAATGTAAACAATAATTGCGCCACAGGGTCAAGTGCGCTATTTCTGGCGCGTCAGGCTGTGGAGGGCGGCATGGTCGAATGTGCTATGGCCGTCGGCTTTGAGCAGATGGTTCCAGGCGCTCTAAAGGGTGCCTACGACGACCGCCCATCGCCGATGGCGCGGTTTACCGAGGCCATGACCGCCCATCAGGGCTACGAGCCGGCAGCCCCTCGTGCCGCGCAATTCTTTGGCGGCGCCGGCATGGACTACATGCAGCAATACGGCATCCGGGCCGATACTTTCGGCCGTATTTCGGTCAAGGCCCGTCAGCATGCGGCGCGCAACCCGATGGCGGTTTTTCGCCAGACACTGACGCTTGAAGAGGTCATGGCCTCGCCTGTCGTTTTTGGTCTGCTCACGCGTTACCAGTGCTGTCCCCCAACCTGTGGCGCTGCGGCAGCCATTGTCTGTTCGGCCGACTTTGCCAAAAAACACAAATTGGACATGCGCGTCGTAATTGCTGCGCAGGCTATGACCAGCGATAAGCTCACTTCCTTCGAGAGCAACGACATGCGCCGCGTGGTCGGCTACGACATGACAGCCGCTGCTGCAACGCAGGTCTACCACGCCGCTGGGGTGGGCCCCGAAGACCTTGATGTGGTTGAGCTGCACGACTGTTTCACGACCAATGAACTCATCACCTATGAAGGCCTGGGCCTGACGCCCGAAGGCACGGCCGAAAAATTTATTCTTGACGGCGACAACACTTACGGCGGGCGCATTGTCACCAACCCCTCCGGCGGCTTGCTGTCCAAAGGCCACCCCCTAGGCGCCACAGGTCTGGCGCAGTGCGCTGAGTTGGTTTGGCAGTTGCGCGGTCAGGCTGGCGAGCGGCAGGTCGAAGGGGCCCGTCTGGCGCTTCAGCACAACCTCGGGCTTGGTGGCGCCTGTGTCGTGACGCTCTACCAAAAAACCTGAGACTCATCATGATTGACCGCCAATACATCGGCCATGCCATGCCGAGCTTTGAGGTGCTGGTGGAAAAAGGCCGCTTGCACTTTTTCGCCAAGGCCACCGGCCAGACCGACCCGGTGTATTGGGATGAAGTCGCAGCCCGAGCTGCTGGGCATCCGGCCCTGCCCGTGCCACCGACCTTTCTCTTTTGCCTAGAGATGGCATCGCCCGATCCAGCCGCGATTCGGCATCTGCTTGGAATGGATTACCGCCGACTGTTGCACGGGGAGCAAGGTTTTACCTACCACAGCCTGGCGTATGCCGGCGATGTGCTGCGCTTTGAGCAGCGCATCGAAGACATCTACGATAAAAAGGGCGGTGCGCTTGAATTTGTGCTGCGCAAGACGCGTGTGACCAAACAACGTGGCCAGCCAGTCGCCGATCTCCGTACCGTGACCGTCCTGCGCAATGACTGACGCAACGCCTTTGAACTCGTCGCGCCCGTCGTTCGCAACCCTGCGGGTGGGCGGCACCCTTGCTGCGTTGGAACTGCCTCCCGTTTCGCGGCTGACCTTGGCCCTGTACTGTGGGGCATCGGGCGATCACAATCCTATCCACGTCGACACCGACTTTGCGCACAATGCAGGCATGCCTGACGTCATTGCCCATGGCATGCTGTCCATGGCTTGGCTGGCCCGTTTGCTGACTGATTGGGTGCCACAGCAGGCGATTCGTGAATACAACGTGCGCTTTGCCACCATGACGTCTGTTGGGGAAGCGATCACCTGCATCGGCGAGGTCATCGAGAAACTCGAAACCAATGGCGAGCGACGCGTGCGCCTGTTGCTGAAGGTGGCCAATGCCGATGGCCAGATCAAGCTGATCGGCGATGCGGTGGTCGCGCTGGCTTGAGGGGCACCAACCCATGTGTAAAAAAGTCTCATGAACGCAGGGCTCGACCAGCTTGGTGGCAACCACATCCGTTGGATCATGAAGCGGCTGACACTAGCCCTTACTGACGTGGCTGGCCAGACCTAAGGAGATGCTGTGGAAAGTGTTCTGACCTTCCCCCGCACTGTGTTTCGCGAAGACCACGAAATGCTCAGAAAAACGGTGCGCCGCTTTTTGGAGTCCGAGTGCAAGCCGCGCCAGAGCCTGTGGGACACAGCTGGCCGGGTCGACCGTGAAACATGGCTCAAGGCCGGACGCGAAGGGTTGCTTTGCGCCACCATGGACGTCCAGTGGGGCGGCGGTGGCGGCGACTTCGGCCATGCGGCGGTGATCGTTGAAGAGATCGGCCGCTCAGGCGTTAGCGGGTTGGGCTTTAGCCTGCATTCCGATGTCGTCGCGCCTTACCTTGAGCGACTCGGCACCACCGAGCAAAAGGCGCGGTGGCTGCCTGGCTGCGCGCGCGGCGAACTCATTTTGGCGATTGCCATGAGTGAGCCCGGCGCGGGCAGTGACCTCAAGGCCATCCGCACCAGTGCCCGCCTTGAAGGTGACGAGTATGTCCTTGACGGCGCCAAGACCTTTATCTCCAATGGTCTGAACTGTGACCTGGTGGTGGTTGTGGCCAAGACCCGGCCAGAGTTGGGGGCCAAGGGCGTGTCGCTCATTCTGGTGGAAGCTGACCGCGCAGGTTTTCGCAGAGGCCGCAAACTTGACAAAATGGGTCAGCAAGCCGCCGACACTGCAGAGTTGTTCTTTGAAGGCGTTCGGGTTCCAAAGGGCAATCTGCTGGGGGAGGAAAATAAAGGCTTTGGGTACCTCATGCAAGAGCTGGCGCAGGAGCGTTTTGTGATCGCACTAGGCGCTGCCGCGAAGATGGAGGCCATGTTCGCCGAGACGGTGGGCTACACCAAGTCGAGAATGGTGTTTGGCAAACCGCTTTTCGAATTTCAGAACACGCGCTTCAAGCTGGCAGACATCAAGGTGCGCACAACGGCTGTACGCATGATGGTAGACCAATACCTTGGCGAGCACCTGCGTCGAAAATTGACGGTCGAAGAAGGCGCCATGGCCAAGCTGTATTGCACTGAAGAGCTGGGCAAGGCCCTCGATGAGCTGCTGCAGTTGTACGGCGGCTACGGTTACATGATGGAATACCCAATCACCCGGGCATTCGTGGACTCTCGTGTCACCCGCATTTACGGGGGTACCAGTGAGGTCATGAAAGAGCTGATTTCCAGAAATATATGACCATGGTCAACCGGCACCGTAAATTTTGGCCCCAGGGTGTGCCCCATCAGTTGCGGGTGCCGCAGGTCACGCTCAACCATTATTTGCAGACAGCAGCTCAGCGGTATCCCGATAAACCGGCACTGATTTACGCCGACCGGGTGTTGACGTATCGCGAGTTGTACCAGCAGGTGGAGGCAGTAGCTGCTTATTTGCAGCAGCGGCTGGGCGTTGTTCGCGGCGACCGTCTGCTGCTGATAAGTCAGAATTGCCCGGAGTTTGTCATTGATTACTACGCGGCCATGCGCGTGGGCGCTGCTGTCGTGCCGGTCAGCCCGATGAGCACCTTGGTTGAAATTGCCTACTATGCCGATGACAGTGGTGCCAAAGTGGCGTTGGTGGCGCAAGACCTGCTGCATCAGGTGCAGCCCCTGATGGGTCGAGATGGCGGCACTCTGACTTCGGCGCTGGTACACACTTACAGCGAGGGCGTGCCCGCCAGTGGCATCGAGGCGCTGCCTGAGGCTATGCGCTTTACCGCCTGTGTCTTTTCTGAGGACACCGTGCATGCCTTTGCTGACGCACTGGCTTACAACAACCCGGTGCAAGACGTGGGGCATGGTCCCCACGATCTGGCCGTGTTGCCTTACACCTCGGGCACCACCGGGCATCCCAAGGGCTGCTGCCACACGCACAGCACCATGCTAGCTTCCAACCTGGCCTCACAGGTGTGGCGTGGCTTGCATACCGACGCGGTGTTTTTGTGCGTTGCGCCGCTGTTTCATATGCTGGGCATGCAAAACGGCATGAACTTGCCCCTCACCCTGAGTGGGACCATCGTGATGATGCCGCGGTGGGATGCGGCGCGGGCGACAGCCCTGGTTGAGCGTTACCGCGTCACGGTCTGGACTGCTCCGCCGGCCATGGTGATGGACTTCTTTGCCCATCCAAGTGCCCGTGAGCGCGACCTGTCGAGCCTGACGATGCTGTCTGGCGGTGGTGCGGCCATGCCCGAGGCGGTGGCCAGGTTGCTGCTTGATCAATTCGGGCTAACTTACAACGAAGCCTATGGCCTGTCGGAAACGGCGGCCTTTTTGCACGCTAACCCGCCGGCCCGCTGCAAACGCCAGTGCCTGGGTATACCCACTCAGGGCGTGGATTCGCGCATTGTTGACCCCGAAACCCTCCAAGAATTGCCCCAAGGGCAAGTGGGTGAACTGGTCACTCGCGGCGCCCAGGTGATGCAGGGTTACTGGCGTAACGCACAAGCCGACAAGGAAGCTTTCATGATGTTGGACGAAGAACAGATCGGAAGAGCACACGTCTGAACTCCAGTC
>CAJAXU010000718.1 GCA_903948045.1 uncultured beta proteobacterium
GGACTCGGTCCAAATTTTCTCAGCTTGCTTTTGAAACGTCGGGGTTTCGATCACGGTGTACATGCCAAAGATTGTACGGGCATCCCGTATTTTATCCATCATGACTTGGTATTAAACTAGTTAGCTGACTAGTCATAAAAGGAGTCAACATGCAAACCTGGGCCATTCAAGATGCCAAAGCGCGGTTCAGCGAGTTTTTGGAGGCCTGCATGGCCGATGGCCCGCAACTGGTGACCAAGCGCGGCAGTGAGGCCGCAGTGTTGGTGCCGATCGAGCAATGGCGTCGCATGCAGGCTGCCGCCCGGCCATCGCTCAAAGCCCTGTTGCTGGCCGATGCGGCGCGCGGCGAATTGCCGGTGCCAGCACGGGGCAGCGCCCAGCGGCGACCGGTGGTGCCGGCGGGTTGAGGCGGATGTACCTGCTCGACACCAACATCGTTTCCGAACTTCGCAAGCCGCGGCCGCACGGCGCGGTTGTGGCCTGGTTGCAGGCCCGGGACGACGCAGAGTTGTACGTGTCCGTGGTCACGCTGGCCGAGATTCAGGCCGGCATTGAGCTGACGCGTGACCAAGACCCGGCCAAGGCCCGCGAGATCGAAGCCTGGCTGGATGCCGTGGCACAGTCGTACAACGTGCTGTCCATGGACGCTGACATATTCCGGCGCTGGGCGCGGCTAATGCATCGGCGGTCCGACACACAGTATGAGGATGCCATGATCGCCGCCACCGCCGCCAGCCACCAACTCACGGTAGTGACCCGCAATGTTGCTGACTTTGCCGCCTTTGAAGTGCCGGTGCTGAACCCGTTTGATGCAGCGGGCCCCAGGGCCGTTTAGGGCAGCAACACCGTGGCGCCCACGGTCTGGCGCGATTCCAGCGCGCGGTGGGCGTCGGCCGCCGCCGCCAGCGGGAAGGTCTGCGACGGCGCGCTGTGAATCTTGCCACTGAGCACCATGTCAAACACCTCGGCCGCCATGTCCAGCATGTGGGCGCGCGGCATGATGTAGTGCATCATGGCCGGGCGGGTGAGCCAGAGCGAGCCTTTGGCGGCCAGCGTCATGGTGTCGATCACCACCGAGCCTGACGAGGTGCCGTTGCTAACCAGCGTGCCGCGCTGCTGCAGGCAGTTCAGCGAGGCCTCCAGCGTGTCTTTGCCCACCGAATCAAACACCACCGGCACGCCACGGCCGTTGGTGATCTGCTTGACGCGGTCCACGATGTTTTCGCGGCTGGTGACGATGGTGTGGGTGCAGCCGTTGGCCTGTGCCAGGGCGGCCTTTTCGTCGGTGCTGACGGTGCCGATCATGGTCACACCCAGGGCCCGGGCCCACTGGCAGGCGATCAGCCCCACGCCACCGGCGGCCGCGTGGTACAGGATGGTTTCGCCGCCCTGCAGCGGGTACACCTGCCGGAACAGGTACTGCGCGGTCATGCCCTTCATCATCAGCGTGGCGGCCGTGCTGTCGCTAATGCCGTCCGGCAGGCGGATCAGCACCTCGGCCGGCATCACCCGGACATCCGAGTAAGCGCCCTGCGGGCCGATCAGGTAGCCAACCCGGTCGCCCACCTGGATGTCGACCACACCCGCGCCGACCGCCTCCACCACGCCCACGGCGTCCGAACCCAGCCCGCTGGGCAGGGCGGCCGGGTAACGCCCGGTGCGCACATAGATGTCGATGAAGTTGACGGCGATGCCGGTGTGGCGCACCCGCGCCTGGCCGGGCTCGGGCTCGCCCACAGTCACAGTCTCCAGGCGCAGCACCTCAGGGCCACCCACTGTGTCAAATCGTATTGCTTGTGCCATGGTGTGTTGACTCAAGCCGCTTTGCGCAGGAAGCCTTGGTGGCCCCCCTTGGGGTTGGGCGCAAAGCCGTTTTGTGCCAGGGTTTCTTCCACGCTGTCGTAAAACACGCCGATGCGGTTGATCTGGCGTGCCTGCGCTCCGGTGGCAATCTCGCGCCCGAACTCGCGCGACAGGCGCACCAGTTGCTCGACTTGCCGCACGGTGCTGATCTTGGACTTGTGGTCTTGCGCCCACAGGTTGTCCTCGATGCCGCAGCGCACATGCAGGCCCATGGCGATGCCCATCATGTTGATGGGCAGCACATTACGCATGGAGCTCTCCACCGTGAGTACCGCGCCGTCGGGCGTGGCGCGCACAAAGTTGGCCAGGTTGTAGAGGTGCGGCGCGTCCATGCCACCGCTGATGGCGACCCAGTTCATGCACAGCGGCCCCTTGTAGACACCGCGGCGCATCAGGCGCTCCACCGACTCAAAGCTGTTGATGTTGTAACACTGGAACGCGCTCTGGATACCGGCGGCGCTCAGGCGGCGGATGTGCTCCTCCACCCAGCCGGGTTGGGCCGGTACCGTCATCTCCTTGTAGGCGTTGAAGACTGCCGGATCTTCCATGGAGGTGCCGGCAATGTCTTCGTAGGCCATGTGCTCCAGGATGTTCATCTGCGAGGTGTTGACCGTCACCGTGACCTGATCGGGCTTGGGGTCGAGCTCGGCCAGCATGTGGCGGGTGTCGTCGGACAGCCATTTGGCGGCGGCGCCGTCGTTCTCCGGGGCAAAAGAAATCGAGCCGCCGACCTGGATCACCATCTGTGGCGCGGCCTGGCGCACGCCGGCAATCAACTCATTGAACTTGGACAGGCGCTTGCTGCCACGCCCGTCGAGCTCGCGCACATGCAGGTGCAGCACGGTGGCGCCGGCGTTGTAGCAGTCCACCGCCTTCTGAATCTGCTCAGCCATGGTGACCGGAATGTCTTCGGGAAAGTCCGAGGGCACCCAGGACGGCGCATAGGGCGCGGCCGTGATGACCAAGGGGGGCTGGTTTTCGGGGAAGAGTGAGCCGTCGAGAAAATTCATGGGGGTTCCTGGTGGGGGAGCGTTGCGGAGGCAGGGGTGCGCACCGCGTCGTCAAAAAGGGGCGTCGCCCATGATGCCGGCGCGCTCCATCTTGCGGTGGCAGGGCGGGTAGTCCATCACGGCGTAGTGCTGGGTGGCCCGGTTGTCCCAGATCGCCACGCTGTTGGCTTGCCAGCGCCAGCGCACCTGGTACTCCGGGAGGTAAGCCTGCATGACCAGGTAGCGCAGCAGGTCGGCACCGCCGGGGCTAAAGTCTTGCCCAACGCGCACATTGGCCGGTGTGTGGAAGTTGGTGAAATGGGTGGTGAAGCCATTCACAAACAGGGTTTTTTCACCGGTCTCGGGGTGGGTGCGCACCACCGGGTGCTCGGCATCGGGAAACTGCGCCTTCAGCGCCAGCCGCTTCTCGATCGGCATGGCCGCGCCAAAGGTGGCCTCGATGCTGTGGCGCGCGCGCAAGGGCGCAATCTGCAGCTTGATGTGCTCGGGCAGGCGCTCGTAGGCCAGCGCCATGTTGGCCCACATGGTGTCACCGCCCACGGGTGGGCATTCCACGCAGCGCAGCACGCAGCCCATGGGCGGCTGGGCGCGCCAGGTGGCGTCGGTGTGCCAGGCGTTTTCATAGCGGTCGGGCGGCGCCTCGGGCGATTTGTAGATGCGGACCAGCCCCGGGTGCTCCGGGTCACTACCAGCGACCGGATGGTCTTCCAGCTCGCCAAAGCGGCGAGCAAAGGCCACGTGCTGGGCACGGCTAAGCTGCTGCTCGCGCAGAAACAGCACCTTGTGCGTCAGCAACAAGCGCCGGATGTCCTGGAACAGGCTCTCGTCCTGCGCGGCGTCAGCCAGTTGCACGCCGTGCAGTTCGGCCCCCAGGGCGCAGGTCAAAGGCTGGACCTGAATGGTGGATGCCATGGTGTCAGTCATGAAGGCTCCCCGGGCGGCTCAGGCGTTCACTGGTTGAGCTGGATGTTGAAACTTTTCACGATGGCCGCGTTGCGCTCATACTCGCTCTTGACCGACTGGGCCAGCTGGGCGGAGGTCAGGCTGGCGTTGGGTTCAAAACCGGCTGCGGTGAGGCGGTCGCGAACCTTGGGCGAGGCGGCGGCCTTGAGGGTGGCAGCGTTGATCTTTTCGGCCAGGTCAGCCGGCACACTGGCGGCGACCACGGTGCCGAGCCAATTGCTGAAATCGAACTCGGGGTAGCCCAGCTCGGCCAGTGTCGGCACCTGGGGCAGGTGGGCCGAGCGGGTTTTGGACGCCACGCCATAGGCCTTGAGCTTGCCGCCCTTGATTTGCGGCATGGAGGTGACGATGCCGTCAAACATCACGGCGATCTGGCCACCCATGACCTGAACCAGGGCCGGTGGCGAGCCGGGAAACGGCACGTGCTGCAGGTCCAGACCGGCTTTTTGGTTCAGGATCATGCCGGCATAGTGCGAGGCCGTGCCCGCGCTGTAGGACGCAAAACTCAGTTTGCCGGGGTTGGCCTTGACGTAGGCCAGCAGCTCCTTGAGCTCATTGGCAGCAAGACCCGGCGAGCCCACCAGCACCATGCCGGCTCGGGCAATGGTGGCCACCGGCCGCACGTCCTTGATCGGGTCGAAGCTGGTCTTCATCACGTGCGGGATTTCGGTCAGGATGTTGCTGGCGGTGACCATGATGGTCTGACCATCGGCGGGCGCCGCCATCATGGCCTGCACCGCGATGGCGCCACCGGCACCGGGTTTGTTGTCCACCACCACGGGTTGCCCGATGTCGGCGGACAGCTGGTCGGCCAGGATGCGCGCCACCACGTCCATGGTGCCGCCGGCCGGGGCTGGCACCAGCATCTTGACGGGCTTGTCGGTCCAGGCCAGGGCCAGCGGGCCAACAGCGGCGGCCACCAGGGCCACCAGCAGGCGGCCCAAAAGCCGGGTGTGCAAACGCTTGATCATCGATGTCTCCTTGTAGGGGTGGGGCCAGCTCGGCCCCCGCGGGGCGCCGGCTGTGGGTGGAAGCTTATCGACAGGCCTGGAGATTGAATGTATATTTTGGGACAATCCATATCTGAATTGGGACACCCATGACACGGCCACTCCCGGTTATTCGCAGCGCCAGCCTCAGCGGTTATCTTGAGCTGGCACAGGCCCTGGGGCTCAACGCGCCGGCCATGATGGCCCAGGCCGGTTTGAGCCTGCGCTGCCTGGACGACCCGGAGACGCCGATCAGCGTGCTCGCGGTACGGCAATTGCTGGAAAGCAGCGCCCAGGCCGCGGGCGTCGAAGATTTCGGCCTGCAACTGGCACGCACCCGGCGGCTGGCCAATCTGGGGCCGATCAGCATCGTGCTGCGCGAGGAGCCCACCGCCCGGCAGGCACTGGACACGCTCGGACGCTATTTGCGGCTGCTCAACGCCTCGCTGCTCACGCACATCGAAGACCATGCCGATGTGGTCGTCATTCGAGAAGACATGCTGATTGACGGTGGCGGCTCGGTGCGGCAATCGATCGAACTGGCCGTGGGCGTGATGCACCGCATCTTGCTGGAGCTGCTGGGCCCTGAATGGCGGCCGCGCCAGGTCTGCTTCGCGCACCGGCCGCCGGCCAACCTGGACAGCCACCGCCTGCTGTTTGGCCCGCTGGTCGAATTCAATAGCTCGTTCAATGGCATCGTCTGCGCCGCCAAAGACCTCGCCGCGCCGCTGCCGCACCGCGAATCGGGCATGTCGCCCTATGCCCGCCGATTCCTCGACCAGGCCTTGTCCAGCGCACCGGGTACCACCCTGGACTCGGCGCGCCAGTTGATCAGCGCCTTGCTGCCCGGCGGCCGCTGCACCGCCGACCAGGTGGCGCTGCTGCTGGGCATGGACCGACGCACCCTGCATCGCCACCTGCAGGCAGAAAAAACCTCGTTTTCGTCGCTGCTGCGGTCGATCCGCGCCGAGTTTGCGACCCGGCAGCTGCGCGACAGTGACCGCTCATTGGCGGAAATGGCCGAGCTGCTGGGGTTTTCGGCACCCAGCCCGTTCGCCTTTTGGTTCCGGCAACATTTCGGCTGCACCGTTTCGCAATGGCGCCAATCGGCGGCGGGAGCGGCAACCGCTGCTCAAGACACGATATAAGCCCCAGCCCCGCTGGAAGCAGCGCGCCGGCAGCGCTCACTGGTAATGCCCCTTGCAGGCGATCACCGTCAGATCGGCATCGTCTACTGCATAGACCAGTCGGTGCACATCGTCGATACGCCTGGACCAGAAACCGCTCAGGCTGCCCAGCAGGGGTTCGGGTTTGCCAATGCCCTGAAACGGGTCACGCCGGCTGGCGTCGATCAGGGTGTTGATGCGCTTGAGCGTCTTTTTGTCCTGCCCCTGCCAGTACAGGTAGTCAGACCAGGCGGCGGGGGTAAAGGCAATGCCACGGCTCATTCCGGCACCAGCGCCCGGCGCCGGGCCTGGCCGGCGCGGTACTGCGCGATGGACTCGGCCAAGTGCGCAGCATTGGATGGGCTGGACAACAGATGCAGGGTTTCAGCCATGCTCTGGTACTGCGCCAGGGACATCACCACGGCGTCAGCCCCATCACGGCGGGTGATGATGGCAATGTCGGCGTCGGCCTCCACGCCGTCGAGCACGGTTTTCAGGCTGTTTCGAGCCTCGGTGTAACTGACAATGCGCATTTTGACTACAACCTGTACAGCTTATTGGACAGGTTGAGTGTAAGGCAAAGCCGCTCAAGACACGATGTAAGCCCCAGCCCCGCTGGACAACAGCTTGCCGTCGGCGCCCAGAAACTCCATGCGGGTGGAGGCCACGCGGGAGCCCAGGCGCAGCACTTCGCCGCGCAACTCAAAGGTTTCGCCAATGCCGGGGCGCAGGTAGTCAATGCGCAGGTCAATGGTGCCGAGTTTCATGAAACGGTGCAGGCGCTGGGTGGGGGTTTCGTCCATGTGGCGGGCGCCAATGGCGGCCATCACGGCCAGCCCACCCATGGCGTCCAGCCCGGCGCTGATGACGCCGCCGTGGATGCGGTTGTAGCTGTAGTGGCCCACCAGTTCGGGCCGCATGTCGATGCGGGCAGTGACCAAGCTGGGCGTAAGCGAGACCACACGCAGGCCAAGCGTCTGGTTGAAGACTATTTTTTTCTCCCACAGCTCGCGCAGGCCGTCGATGAACTCGTCTTCAAACACGATCGGGGCGGCATGGGCGATGGGTGCAGTCATGCAGCAATTGTCACAGACCGAGCTGACGCGCGGCCAACTCCTTCATGATCTCCTCCGAGCCGCCACCAATCATCATCACCTTGACCTCGCGGTAAATCCGCTCGGACGCGGTGCCGCGCATGAAGCCAATGCCACCCAGAATCTGCACTGCCTGATCAGCGCAGAACTGCAGGGTTTGGGTCGCGTGGTTTTTCAGCATGCAGACCTGCGCCACCCAGGGCGCGTCGGCCACGCCGGCATCCGCCTGCGCCGTCACAGCGTCCACCCAGGCCCGGGTCGATTCGATGCGCATCTGCATGTCCACCAGCTTATGGCGGATCACTTGGTGACCGGTCAGCGGCTGGCCAAAGGCATTGCGCTGGCGGGCCCAGGCCAGCGCCTCGTCGAGGCAACACTGGGCAAAGCCCAAGGCCATGGCCGCCATCGCCAGGCGTTCCCCGTTGAAGTTGCTCATGATGATCTTGAAGCCACCACCCTCCTGGCCCAGCAGATACTGCACCGGCACACGCACACCGTCAAAACGCAGCTGCGCCGTGTCCGAGCAGTGCCACCCCATTTTTTGCAGCGGTGTGCGCGACAGGCCGGGCGCATCCCCTGGCACCAACAGCATCGAGAGGCCACCGGCGCCACGGTGGGCCGGGTCAGTCCGCACTGCCACTGTCAGCCAGTCGGCCCTCATGCCCGAGGTGATGAAGGTCTTTTCGCCATCCAGCACGTAGTGGTCGCCCTCGCGCCGGGCCATGGTGCGCAAGGCCGCCACATCGCTGCCGCCACCTGGCTCGGTGATGGCCAGGGCGGCAATCTGATCCCCGCGCAGCACCGGCGGCACCACCTGCTGCTGCAGCGCTGCGCTGCCGTGGTGCAGCAGCGGCGGCAGACCAATGTTGTGGCTGAACAGGCTGGCCATCAACCCACCGCTGCCGCCGTAGCGGGCCAGCGCGACGGTGAGGGCGTGACGCAGTCGCCAGGAGGCCGGCGTACCGCCCAGGTGCTCTGGGTAACCCAGCCCGAGCCAGCCCAACTCAGCCACGCGGCGGTAAAGCTGGCGCGGCAGTTCCCCCGCCTGCTCCCAGGCGTCCAGTTGGGGCCGCACCTCGGCCAATGCAAAGCGGCGTGCTACCTCGGCCAGCAGCGCCGCGTCTTCGGGTGTGTCAGGCAGATCCGGCGTGCCAAGCCGCATATCAACCCCGCGGCGGCCGTTTGGCCACGCCCATGGTCTTGGCGATGATGCCCAGCATCACCTCGTCGGCGCCGCCGCCGATTGAGCCCAGGCGGCCGTCGCGGTACATGCGTGACACCTTGTTTTCCAGGGTGAAGCCCATACCGCCCCAGAACTGCAAACAGCCGTCCGGAATCAGCCGGTTGAGACGGCCGGCCTTGAGTTTGGCCATGGAAGCCAGCTCCAGCACGTCCTTGCCCTGCATGTACTGGGCGCAGGCTTGGTGCGTGAGGGCGCGCAGGCATTCCAGCTCGGTCTTCATCTCGGCCAGCTTGAACTGAACCCATTGCTGGTCGGCCAGCGTGGCGCCAAACAGCTGGCGTTCTTGCGCCCAGTCCACCGTCCACTGGATGCAGTTGGCCAGGCTTTGCAGGCAGCTGGCCGCAGCCCACAGCCGCTCCTCCTGAAACTGCATCATCTGGTACATGAAGCCGTGGCCTTCTTCGCCGATGCGGTAGCGCTGCGGCACCCGCACCTCGTCAAAGTAAATCAGCCCAGTGTCACTGGCGTGCATGCCGATCTTGCGGATTTTTTGGGCTTTCTCGATGCCTGGCAGGTGCATGGGCACTATCACCAGACTTTTGTTGCGGTGTTGCGGGCCGTCGCTGGTGTTGACCAGCATGCACATCCAGTCGGCCTGCAGGCTGTTGGTGATCCACATTTTCTGGCCGGTGATGACGTAGTCGTCGCCGTCCTTGCGCGCGTGGCTTTTGATGGAGGCCACGTCGCTGCCCGCGCCGGGCTCGCTCACGCCGATGCAGCCCACCATGTCGCCGGCAATGGCAGGTGCCAGAAATTCTCGCCGCAGCTCGTCGCTGCCAAAGCGGGCCAGCGCCGGCGTGGCCATGTCGGTCTGCACGCCAATCGCCATCGGGATGGCGCCGCAGTCAATGTGGCCCAGCGCCTCGGCCATGGCCAGCGCATACGAGTAATCCAGCCCGGCACCGCCATAGGCCTCGGGCTTGGTCAGGCCCAGCAGGCCCAGGTTGCCGAGCTTTTTGAAGACCTCATGCGCCGGAAACATCTCGGCCGCCTCCCAGGCGTCCACCTGGGGGTTGATCTCGGCGTCAATGAAACGCTTGAGGGTGTTCTGGATTTCCAGGTGCTCGTGGGTGTAATGCATGGGTTGGCTCCGTGACTTGTCAGGAAAAAACCTTCGGCGTCTGCGCCCGGTGAAAGCCGTTGAAAGGCTTGACGGCATCGCGCTGGCGGGCCGCATCGGCAGGCTCGCCCATGGGCCAGCCCAGGCGCACCTGCGGCCGCGCGCCGTCGATGCGCAGTGTGCTGCCACTGATGAAGCTGCCCGCCGGGCTGAGCAAAAACACAATGCCGGCCGCCGTCTCGGACTCGGTGCCAAAGCGCCCCAGCGGTACGGTGCCGGCCATGGCGCGAAGCATCGGCCCCGCATCGGCCGGGTAATGGTCCATGCCGCTGGAGGCGATGTAGCCCGGCGCCACCGCGTTCACCCGCACGCCCTGCCCGGCCCATTCCACCGCAGCGGTCTCGGTGAAGCTGACCATGCCAGCCCGCGCCGCGCCGCTGTGACCCATGCCGGGCATGGAGCCCCAGATGTCGGCCACGATGTTGACGATGCTGCCGCCGCTGTGTTGCATGGCCTGCAAAAAGCACTCGCGCGCCATTAAAAAGCCGCCGGTCAGGTTGGTGTCGAGCACCGCCTGCCAGCCCTTGGCGCTGATGGCTTTTAGGGGCGTGATGTACTGGCCGCCGGCGTTGTTGACCAGGCCGTCAATGCGGCCGTGCTCGGCCAGCACAGCGGCCACGGTCTGCTTGACCAGCTCTTCCTGCCGGATGTCACACACCTGTAGGCTGGCCTGGCCGCCGTCCTGCGCAATCTCGCTGGCCACGGCCTGCAGCTTGTCGAGTTTGCGGCCGACCAGCACCACCCGGGCCCCCAGGGCGGCAAGCTCGTGCGCGGTGCAGCGGCCGATGCCAGAGCCCCCGCCGGTGACGATCACCACCTGGCCGGCGAACAGATTTGGGGCAAATACCGAGGCATAAGTCATCCGATTTCCTTCAAAAGCCGGCTGCGGCGGACCCAGGAAATTGCTACCATATAGATAGCTACAACCCCAATAACCACGGGGGCTAGAGGCCGATTTTCTTTAAACTTTGCTGAAATCGGGCTTGCGCTTTTCCATGAAGGCGGTGAAGGCCTCGCGCGCCGCCGGCTCGGCCAACATGCGGCCAAAGCTCTGCGCCTCTTGCGCCATGCGCTGCGCCACCACATCGACCTGGCCCAGCTTCATCAGACGCTTGGTCTCGATCAGCGAGCCAAGCGGCTTGGCCGCCAGTTTTTGCGCCTGGCGCTGCGCCAGGGCAGCAGCCTCAGACGGCGGCACGATGCGGCTGACCAGCCCCATCTCCAGCGCAGCTTCGGCCATAAAAGGCTCACCCAGCAACAGCGCTTCGGCGGCACGGCCGTAACCCATGCGCTGCGGTGCCAGATAACTCGACGCCGCCTCGGGGCACAGGCCCAGGTTGACAAAGGGCATGGAGAACGCGGCATTGTCCCCGGCGTACACCAGGTCGCAATGGAACAGCAGTGTGGTGCCAATGCCCACCGCCGGCCCGCACACCGCCGCTAGCACCGGCTTAGAGAAGGTGCTGATGCCGCGCAAAAAGCGGAACACCGGCGAGTCCATGGTGCTGGGCTTGGCGTTCAGAAAGTCACCAATGTCATTGCCGGCGCTGAAAATGGTTTCATGGCCCTGGAACACAACGGTACGTACTGCCGGGTCGGCTTCGGCCTGCGCCAGCGCGTCCGCCATGCTGGCGTACATGGCGGCGGTGATGGAGTTTTTCTTGTCCACCCGGTTCAGGGTGATGGTCAGCACACCGGCGCTGGTGTCGGTCAGGATGTCGCTCATGGCAGGGTTCCGTTCAGTGGTGCAATTGATTGAAGAAGGGGTTTCAGGCGGCCAGGGCCTCGCGCACAAAGTCCAACCGGTCCTGGCCCCAGAACATCTGCTCGCCCACAAACATCGTGGGCGCGCCAAATATGCCGCGCTGCACGGCGGCGTCGGTGCGGGCCTTCAAGGCTTCTTTCACCTCGGGTTCAGCGCTCAGCGCCAGCAGCGCGGCCGGGTCAAAGCCGGCGGCGCTCAGGGCCTGGGCCAGCAC
>CAJAXU010000719.1 GCA_903948045.1 uncultured beta proteobacterium
CCGTTCCAGCTGGTCACCGGCCGCAAATGGGAAGGCTCGGCCTTTGGTGGCGCACGCGGCCGCACCGATGTGCCCAAGATCGTCGACTGGTACATGGAAGGCAAGATCAACATCGACGACCTGATCACCCACACCATGCCGCTTGAAGACATCAATCTGGGCTTTGATCTGATGAAGCGTGGTGAGTCCATCCGCGGTGTGGTGCTGTACTGACCTGTAACGACGCAGACCGGCTGAGTATGAGCGACCGCCTCGCGACCCGCCTGACCCGGCGCTATGGCCTGGCCCTGCCGGTGGTGCTGGCGCCGATGGCGCTGGCAGCCGGTGGCGCCCTGGCGGCGGCCTGCGCCCGTGGGGGTGCGCTGGGCCTGGTGGGCGGCGGTTATGGCGATCTGGACTGGACCCGGCGTGAGTACACGCTCGCGCGGCAGTTGGCCGGTCATGCAGCGCTGGGGTGTGGCTTCATCACCTGGAAGCTCGACCAGGACGCCTCGGCGCTCGTCTGGCTGCTGGACCGACCAGCAGACCAGCTGCCGCGTGCCCTGATGCTGTCGTTTGGCGACCCCCGGCCCTATGCGGCGCGCATCGCCCGCGCCGGTGTCGACCTGATCTGCCAGGTGCAACAGCTGGCGCAGTTGCCGCAGGCGATCGAGGCGGGTGCCACGGTGGTGGTGGCCCAGGGCGCCGAGGCCGGCGGGCACGGCATGAATGCCCTCAATGGCCGGGCCACCCTGAGTTTTGTGCCCGAGGTGGCCGACTGGCTGGCCGCCCAGGCCCCCGACACCCTGCTGCTGGCGGCCGGTGGCATTGCCGATGGGCGCACTCTGGCAGCCGCCCTGATGCTGGGTGCCGATGGCGCGCTGGTCGGCTCGCGCCTCTGGGCCACACGGGAGAGCCTGGCGGCGGAGGGCGCCAAGCGGCAAGCCATCGGCACCGATGGCGATGGCACCGCCCGCTCAAGCATTTTTGACATCCTGCGGCGCAAGAACTGGCCGGAGCCCTATGACTTCAGGGCGATCCGCAATGACCTGCATCGCCGGCTTGAGCCCCAGCTGGACAGCCTGCGCGCTCACCCAGAGGCGGCCCGTGCCGAGTACGAGGCGGCGGTGGCCGCCGGCGACTATTCAGCGGCACACGCCACCGTGGGTGAAGCCGTGGGGCTGATCAACGACGCCCCAGCGGCGCAGGCGGTGCTGCAGCGCATGGCGGACCAGGCGCGAGAGCGGCTGGGCTGACCGCCTTACAGGCCAGCCGCGGGCAGCTGGTCGTACAGCCGGGCCGTGATGCGCTCGCCCCACAGGTCGAGCTCGGCGACGGTGCCGGTGTGGACCAGGTTGGCCAGTTCGCCGCGCACATAGCCCAGCGCCATGCAGGCGCCAGCGGCTGGGCTCCAGCCGGCGGACGATATCTCGCCGGCGGCTTGGCCGTTGACCCAGATCGATTCGCCACCCCACAGGTAAGGCTCAGGTGACGCCACCACCAGCGTCACCAGTTTCTTGCGCAGGGGCTGCCCCTGGCGCGCCAGCAGGGCATCGCGGCCGATGAAGCCGCCGGGTTTGTCCAGGTCCACTGCGGCCATCATGCCGGCTTCGAACGGCGTTTCATCCGGCCCTAGCTCGGCGCCCCAAGCGCGCCGGCCCCGCTCGATGCGCAGCGCATCCAGCGCGTAGTAGCCAGCATCGCGCAGGCCCAGGTCGGCACCGGCATCTTGCAGCGCCAGGTAGACATGGCGCGTCATCTCTACCGGCACATACATTTCATAGCCCGGTCCGCCCACGTAGCTCATGCGCGCCGCCCGCACCCGGGCATGGCCCAGGTCGATCAGGCGCGTCCAGGAAAACTTCAGGCCGGTGGCCGACAGGTCGTCCGGGCAGAGGCGCGCCAGTAGGGTCTGCGCGTTGGGGCCCATCAGCGACAGCACGCTGTACAGCGGCGTGATATCGGTCAGGATCGCGTGCTCCTGCGGTTGGATGTGGCGCGCGATCCAGTCGAAATCGCGCACCGTCTGCGCCGAGCCGGTGACGATCAGATAGCGTTCGCCCATGGCGTTGGGCTGCTGGCGGATCACGGTCACATCACTCTCAAAACCGCCGCGCTCATTCAGCATCGCGGTGTAGACCATGCGGTTCACCGGCACGTCCATGTTCTTGGCGCACAGGCGCTGCAGCACCGCCAGCGCATCACGGCCCGCCAGCAGCAGTTTGGAGAACGAGCTTTGGTCGTACAACGCTACGGTCTCGCGGGTGGCACGCTGCTCCTCGATCATCCCGGGCAGCCAGCCGGGCCGGCCCAGGGTGTGGTCGGGGCGCGCGGTGGCGGCACTGGCCTTGAAGTAGTTGGCGCGCTCCCAGCCGTTGCGGCTGCCAAACTCCGCACCCTTCGCGGCCAAAAAGTCGTACAGCGGCGAGGTGCGCAGCGGCCGCACCGTTTCCAGCTCCTGGCGCGGCCAGCGCATGGCGTAGTGAAGGCCCAGGGTCTCGGCGGTGCGCTCGGCCAGCGCGCGCCGGTTGCCGGTGAAGGGGCCGAAGCGGCGGATGTCCACATCCCACAGGTCGGTGCTGGGCTCACCGCCCACGATCCACTCAGCCATCAGCCGGCCGGCGCCGCCCGAGTTGGCGATGCCCGAGGAATTGAAGCCGGCGCACACAAAGTAATTGCGCAGCTCGGGCGCCTCGCCCAAGATGAAGTTGCCGTCCGGCGTGAAGCTCTCGGGGCCGTTGAGCAGCATCTTGATCTCGGCGGTCTCCAGGCAGGGTGTGCGGTGGATCGCGTTCTTCATCAGCGGCTCGAACTGGTCCCAGTCCTCACCTAGCAGCTGGAACTGAAAG
>CAJAXU010000720.1 GCA_903948045.1 uncultured beta proteobacterium
AGGGCGATCATCAGGTTGTGGCTGTCGTCGCCGGTCACCGCAAACACCCCGGCGGCGGTCAGGACGCCGGCTTTGCGCAGGGCATCGTCATCCGTCGCATCCGCATGGAGGTGCAGCACGTCGTGGTGCTCTTCCAGCCAATGATCCAGGACCTGGCGCTCGGTTTCGATCACCACCATGGTGCGCTTGGTTTTGAGTAATTCATAGGCCACGTTGTTGCCAACCCGGCCGATACCGCACACGATGTAGTGGCCATCCCCCCGCGTCACAATAGTTGTCGGCTCCATAGAACCAAGAACCCGGGGGCGGCGATGAAGGAAATCAGTGGCACGTTACGGACAATCATTCAAGGACCGGGCAGTAGCTCGGCTGTTGCCGCCTGAAAGTGCGGCACTGGAGTTGGTATCCAGGGAAGTTGGTGTTGCATCAGGAACACTACAACGCTGGAGAGAAGAAGTGCAGTCCATGCCCGCCCTAGGGCGGGCATGGACTGCGGCGGCGCGTTTGCAGGCTGTGATCACCACGGCGGCGATGCCCGAGGCCGGCAAGAGCGCCTGGTGTCGCGAGCAAGGCATTTACCCCGCCGAGTTGGAGAAATGGTGCGCCAGCGCTGCAGGCGCGTTGAGCGACCCACAGGATGCCAGGGCCACCCCACAGGCCACGCGCAAAGACCGCACGCGCATCAAGGAACTCGAGCGTGAGCTGCTGCGCAAAGACCGCGCCCTGGCCGAAACAGCAGCCCTGCTGGTCCTTTCAAAAAAAGTCACGGCGATCTTCAACAAAGGCGAGGACGCATGATCCTCATTGAAGATCGCCGTAGTCTGGCTGCTGACATCGCCACCGCGCACGGCGCAGGCGCCCGGTTACGCCTGGCCTGTCAGGTCGCCGGCATAGACGAGCGCACCTTGCAGCGCTGGCGGGCGCACGCCGGACTCACAGAGGGCGATGGCAGGCCGCAGGCGGTACGACCCGCCCCAGGCCATGCGCTGAGCGAGCAAGAGCGCATGCGCGTGCTGGAGGTGGCCAACGAGCCACGCTTCTGCGCCGTGCCGCCTGCGCGCATCGTGCCCATGTTGGCCGACGAAGGCATCTACCTGGCCAGTGAATCGAGCTTTGCCCGGGTGATGCGTGCCCAGGGACAGACCGCACACCGAGGACGCGCCAAGGCACCCCACCCGGTGCGGCCGCCCACGACACACATTGCCACTGCTGTGCGCCAGGTTTGGTGCTGGGACATGACCTACTTGCCCGCTGTCGTGATGGGGCGTTGGTTTCACCTGTACCTGATTCTGGATTTGTACAGCCGCAAGATCGTGGGCTGGGAAGTGCACGGCAGCGACCACTCTGACCACGCCATCCATCTGGTACGGCGCACAGCGCTGGCCGAGGGCATAGCGGCCCTGACTGTCAAACCGGTACTGCACGGCGACAACGGCTCGACACTCAAAGCCACGACGGTGCTGGCGATGCTGAACTGGTTGGGCGTGAAGCCTTCGTACTCGCGCCCTCGGGTCAGTGATGACAACGCCTACGCCGAATCTTTGTTTCGTACCGCCAAGTACCGCCCAGAGTTCCCGGCCAACGGTTTCGCCGATCTGGAGGCAGCACGCACCTGGGCTGCCGGATTCGTGCACTGGTACAACGTTGAGCATCGCCACAGTGGCATCCAGTATGTGAGCCCGGCGCAGCGCCATGAGGGCCAGGATCAGGAAATTCTGGCAGCGCGTCACACGCTGTACACCCAAGCCCGTGCGATCAATCCGGCTCGCTGGTCAGGCAAAACGCGTAACTGGTCGCCCACTGGCCCGGTAACCCTCAACCCTGAGCGCGACAGCATCATCCGAGACTACTCGGAAGACAAACCTATTCAGCAGTTGGCTGCATGAATGAGGCGACAACTACCTTGACACGCGCCGATCCTTAACCGCCATGTAACAAGGCAGCCGGAATCGATCATCGGCTCTTGCTACCTCATGATCCTAACGCATGCAAACCGCCCACCTTCTCCGTTTAAGCCAATCCGTTCGAACTTTCGTCGAAGAGGTCGAGACCTCATCAGGGCTCGCCATAGACGTAGTCGCAAATCCAAAGTTAAATACTGACGGACCGGTGGGACAGGGAAAACTCAAGGTCTGCATTGAGGCAAATCACGTTCGGCTCCATGCGCCCACTAATGGCTATTTTCCAGATGGTGGCGTTCGGCACGAGGTTCTCCACGTGAACAGATTGCATGTCGAAGGTGTACCGCGGCTTGCCCTTGCTGAGTTCGTGAATTGGGATCCTAAGTTTGAGCGATTCTTGGTTCAGGTGGATAACGCCTTAGAGCATTTGGTTATCGTTCCACTAGAACTTCAGCACCATCCAGAGCGCCGAGCGCACTGGGATGCGGTGATGGGGAAGGTATGGACAATCGCTATTGCAGAGACGCTCACCAGTGAGCTGGACCGACGCATCGGGGCTTGCCTACACTGGACTTTCCTACGCCACGTGTTGCCAGAATCTATAACAGTTGATGCCGCTATTACTTTGCTGAAACTACACAACCTCCGTGCTGAGGCTGACTGCTTTTACGACAAAGTCGTACCAAAGCTTGGCGATAAGTTGTCCGTGGTTAAGTTCTTTTTTGACTGGTTTTCCGAAGTACCGCGAGATCGAGCAGCCATTGAATACCTGGATAGCAGCACAGGAGGGTCTATTCTTTCGCTAATTCCAAGTTAAATGCCCGCTGACCTTGCCTCCGAAAAACGTACTGCTTCGCTGATGGTTAAAAATCATTTCAAGGCGAACGCAATGAGTGAAACGAGACAACGGGCCAAGTACACGCTGGAATTCATGATGGAGGCGGTGCGACTGGTCAAAGGTGGGCAGGCGGTGTCGGTCACAGAGTTGCGCGGTTGTTGCTGCCGGGCGCGGTGATAAATTTGACTAGGTGGTGGCTGGCGCTAAGGGTTGCAAAGGATCAGAAACAGCGTCTCGCTGGGCGTGTCGGGCGACATTTTGTGCCATGGGCCGTGATTAGTTTCCAAGAGCGTGGAGCCGACGCCCATGGGCTCCGCGTGACGGCGGATCGACAGAAATCGATACCGTACTTGTTGGCAGTCGTACACGATGGTGGTCTGGAAGGACATGCCCCAAGTGTTCTGCTGGTCCTTGTAGTCGGTGAGCTGCGACTCGGTGACAAGGTTCTCCAATAGCTTGTCATGTCGTTAGACAAGGGAAATAAGCAGGCTGGTCAGGCAAACGCCTGCAACACATTAACCGCGTTAACCCCCAGCCCATCCACCGCATAGCCACCTTCCAGTACCAACACAGTGGGCAGCCCGATGCGGGCCAGGCGTTCGCCCAGGCGCAGGTAGTCGGTACTTTGAAGGCAAAAGCCCGAGATCGGGTCGCCGACAAAGGTGTCCAGGCCCAGCGACACCACCAGCGCCTCGGCGCCAAAGCGGCTGATTGCGGACAGGGCCTGTTCCAGCGCGACCGACCAGGCGTCAAATCCGCTGCCACGCGGTAGCGGCAGATTCAGGTTAAAGCCGGCTCCCGCACCGGCGCCGGTTTCGTCGGCGTGGCCCAGGTAGAAGGGGTATTCGGTGCGGGGATCACCATGGATGCTGGCATAGAAGACGTCTGAGCGCTCGTAAAAAATGGTCTGTGTACCGTTGCCGTGGTGGTAATCCACATCCAACACGGCCACGCGCGACAGGCCGGCATCGCGCAGGTGTTGGGCTGCCAAGGCTGCGTAGTTGAGAAAGCAGTAGCCGCCAAAATAGTCGGCGCCGGCATGGTGGCCGGGTGGCCGGCTCAGGGCAAAGGCGGCCGGCGCCCCGTCCAGCACCGCCTGCGCCGCGCTCAGGGCGCAGTGCGCGCCGGCGCGGGACACCGCCCAGCTGCCGGCGGTCAGCGGTGTGCCGGCGTCAAACGCAAACAGCCCCACGCGCGCCGAAAAATTATCGGGCAGCACATCGGTGCGCAAACCCCGTGCCGGCCAGACCGAGGGCAGCACGTCGCGCTGCGCATTGCCGACGTCCAGCGCCAGCCATTGGTCCCAGGCGCTGGCCAGAAACGCCAGGTAGCGCGGGCTGTGCTCGCGCGCCAGCAACGCGTCATCTCATGTGTGCGGGTCCATCACGGGCCCCAGCTTGCGTCGCTGCATCTCCAGCAGCACCTGGTCGGCTCGCGCAGGCACTTCAAAGCACGGCACCAGCTCGCCGCGAAACATCTCCCGGCGACCCTGGTGCAGGGCGTGGTGGCGGTTGTAGTAGGTGATCATGGGAGCTTTCGCCAGCCGAGCCGAGCCATCAGTGCGCCGTATTCCATGGATTGATAACCGTCAGGCCCACGGCCTCGAACGGGCCAGTGTCTCGGGTGGCGACGATCAAGCCATGGGATTTGGCGGTCGCGGCAATGTACCCGTCGGCAGGCGCTATGGCCTTTCCTTGAACCCGTGCGCGGGCGCGCAGGACCGCGTAGGCCTCTGACGCGGCACTGTCAAAAGGCAGTATCCGGCCGGCGAACAGGGGCAAAACGCGTTGCTCAAAGCTGCTGTGAAGCACGTCTTTGCGCTTGCCCGCCGGCAGCGTTGCCATCCCCAGCCGCAACTCGGCCAGGCTGATGGCAGAGAGGTACAGGGTTTCGACAATTTGTTCATCTATCCAGGCCAGCACAGCGGCATCCCCTGCAGGCTGTGAGTGGCTTTCAATAAGCGCGTAAATCTGGCGGCAAAGGATGAATGAGATTTACCTGCAATGCCGTGTTTGCAGGAGCCCG
>CAJAXU010000721.1 GCA_903948045.1 uncultured beta proteobacterium
AGGCTTGCCATGCTCTACCTACATTATTTCTCATCCCTTAACCAATACCATTTGTACAGAAAATACTGGCCAAAGCGCCGGAATGGCGCAAACGCCTCAGACCGCACTAAGCCAAACAGGTTGGGGTATTCAAGAGGCGAGCTGTAGATGGGCAGCTGAAACACCTCGTTGCCCCCGTCCTTGCCGGCCACGCGCTCGGCCAGCCGCTTGCCGGCCCAAGTGGAAAACGACACACCATTGCCGCCATAGCCCACCGCATGCCAGACCGTTTGCGCCGGGTCAGGCCGCGCTATGCGCGGCATCATGTCGTGGCTCACGTCTACCCAGCCCCACCAGGAGTAGTCAATCTGGATGCCAGCCAAGGGTGGGAACTTGCGCGCGATGGCGTCGGTCAGCAGTTTCAGGTGCACCGGGTCTTGCGCATCGGCGCCGGTGATGGAACTGCGGCTACCCAACTGCAGTCGGTTATCTTTGAGCAGCCGGTAGTAAAAGCGCAGCGTACGGGTGTCGGTCAGGAAGGTGTGCGACTTGAAGTTCGTGGCTTCCAGTTCGGCTTGCGTCAGGGGCCGCGTCACCACCGAGTTCGACAAAATCGGCAGCAGCTTGTTCTTGAGCATAGGGTTGAGCCCCTGCCCGGTGTAGCCACCGGTGCAGACTGCTACCCGTTTGGCCCGCACCACGCCGCCGGGGGTGCGCAGGTGGTGCACGCCGTTCACCGTGGTCCAGCCCTGCACCGGGCTGGCCGTGTGCACTTTCACGCCCAGCGCGCGTGCCTTGCGCATCAGGCCAAAGGTGAACTTGAGCGGGTGAACGCCCACGCCCTCGGCTTCCAGCATGGCGCCTGCGGTGTCGCGCTCGTCGCAGTAGTCACGGCGCACCTCTTCTGCGCTCAACAGCCGCGTTTGGTAGCCAAAGGTCTCGTTGCGCACCCGGTGCTCGTTGCGCAGGTAGGCCATTTTCTCGGGGCGGTGCGCCAGGTAGAGGTGGCCGCCGTCTGTGGCATCGCAGTCAATCTCTTGTGTGAGCGCCTTGAAGTTCTCGAAGCCGGTGCGGATTTCGCGGTCGAGTTTTTTGGCGACATCCAGGCCCCAGCGCTCGATCCATTGCGAGCGCGTGAGCCGTCCACTGGCATTCTGGCCTTGGCCGCCGCTGCGGCTGGAGCAGCCCCACGCAGTCTGGTTGGCCTCCAGCACCACGGCCTGAATGCCGTGCTCTTGCGCCAGGTAGAGCGCGGTGGACATGCCGGTCGAGCCGGAGCCGATCACGGCCACATCGACGTCGGTATCGGTGGTGATCGGGCCGTCGTCCTCGGGTGGGGTGCCTGCACTGGCCACCCAATAGGTCGGGGCATAGGCCCGCCCCGCGCCCGGGTTCGCCGAGACCAGCGGGTCGTACTGCGGGTCATAGCGCCGGTCTGTGGATGGCGCGCCACTGGTGAATCGCATTGTTTGCATCATGCTCATGCGCCTGACTATTTATTGAACCGCCGGCAAATTGGGTCGTGCTTTGCGAAACGCATTTTTGACGGCAATCTTGCCGTCGCGGAAGGTGAAGATGTCGACGCCATCGGTCTCGACCCGGCTGCCGTCGGCAGCCGTGCCGGTGAAGGTCCACTGCGAGACGCCGAAATCACCCTGCACAAAGTGCTGGCCGTTGCGCCATTGGGCGTCAGGCAAGGTGGCCCATGCACCGGCAAAGGCCTTGCGCACGGCCTCGGTGCCAACATGGCGGGCGCCGCAGGCGTCTGGGCCGCCAGCTGTCATGAACACACAGTCGTCGGTCATGAAGGACATCAAGGCGTCGATGTCATGACGGTTCCAGGCTTCACTGAAAGCGGTGAGCGTGTCAATGGTGACTTGCTTAGGGGACGATGACACAGGGCACTCCTTGAGAATGGGTTTGAGGAAAGAGCATAGGGACTATTGTCCAGTACATATAGAGCCAGATGCCTTGATTCGAGCAAGCCAGCACGCCCTGCAGCAGAGCGTCTGCGTATACTGACTCCCGCCGTGTCCAATACTCATCGACCCAGACATGCTCAGTGGGAAAGCCTGTTCTGCCTGCAGGACGGTCCAGCCTTGCCCCTGCAACAGCGGCTGCGCCTCTCGGTGGTTCAAGCGATTCTTGACGGGCGACTCCCGCTGGGCGCGCCGCTGCCTTCGTCACGCGAGCTGGCCAAAGTGCTGGGCCTGAGTCGCAACACGGTCACGGCGGCCTACGTCCAACTGGTGGACGACGGCTTTCTGGATGCACGACCACGCAGCGGCGTATTTGTCACCCTGCACGCGCGGACCACCGAGGTCCGGCAAAGCGAGCCCGGGCGGCAGGGCGCCAAGCCCGCAGGCCTGCCGCCCGATTGGTCCAACCGGGTGCTGCGCTCGCTGGTGGACCAGCGGACCCTGTCCAAGCCGGACCGTTGGAGTGCTTATCCTTACCCTTTTGTGTATGGGACCTATGACCCGCAGTTGTTCCCGACCGAGGCCTTCCGGGAGTGCTGCGTGCACAGCCTGGCGCGCTCGCACCTGCCGCACTGGACGCCGGATTTTGAAGTCAACGATGTCCCCGATCTGATCCAGCAGATTCGCCTGCGCCTGCTGCCCAAACGCGGTGTGTTTGCGCTGCAGGAGGAAATCCTGATCACAGTGGGTGCCCAGCATGCCTACTACCTGCTGGCTGAAGCGCTGTTCGACGAGACCCAGCGGGTTGGGTTGGAGGAACCCGGGCATCCACACGCCCGCAACAGTTTCGCCCTGCGCAAGCCGCGCTGTGTGCCGGTGCCAGTTGATGCTGAGGGTTTGGTCGTGGAGACCCTGCCTGCGCTGGACTACGTGTTTGTCACACCGTCGCATCAGAGCCCCACCACCGCGACCTTGAGCATGCGCCGTCGGGCCTTGCTGTTGAACCTGGCGGAGCAGCAGGACTTTGTGGTGATTGAGGACGACTACGAAGCAGAAAACCTGTACGAGGGCGAGCCCATGCCGGCGCTCAAGAGTATGGACAAGTCCGGACGCGTGATTTATGTGGGCTCAGTGTCCAAGAGCCTGTCGCCTTCGCTGCGGCTGGGTTACATCGTCGCGCCGCGCGCCTTGATTGCTGAACTGCGTGAGTTGCGCCATGCCATGGTGCGCCATCCCAGCGCGTTTTTACAGCATGCCTTTGCCCTGTTTTTGTCGCTCGGGCACCATGACGCGCATGCGCGCAAAGTCAATCAGGCGATGCAGGAGCGCATGGCCTTGGTAGCCCGGGCCCTGGCGCAGTACCTGCCCGACTTCGAGTTTCAATTGCCCTCGGGTGGGGCCTCGGTGTGGGTGCGCACGCCCGACTGGATCGATTCGTCCGAACTGGCTCTGATGGCGCGCAGCCATGGTGTATTGATTGAGGCTGGCGAGGTGTTCTTTATCAGCCCACCTTACCCTTGCCCCTACTTCCGCCTGCGTTTGTCGTCCATCGCCGCCGATCAAATCGGCGAAGGCATCCGGGCCCTCGGCATGGCGGTGGATGAGCTGGCCCAGGCGCGCGGTACGCGCCGGCGCAGCACCTTGCCGGCTAGGCTTTGACGCCTGACTTCGCACCCTTGCGGCTGTTCACGCTGTCGGCCAAGACGCACAGGATCTCAAACAGCATGGTCGCACCCACCATGGCGGTGTTGCCGCTGGTGTCAAATGGCGGTGACACCTCCACCACATCACCACCCACCAGGTTCAGTCCCCGCAGCGCGCGGACCGCCCATTGGGCTTCCAGCGTGGTCATGCCGCCGATCTCGGGTGTGCCGGTGCCTGGTGCGTAGACCGGGTCCAGTGCATCCACATCAAAGCTGACGTAGGTGGCGCCGTCGCCCACCACGCGACGGGCTTCCTGCATCACCGCCTCGATGCCCATGGCATGGAATTCGTCAATATCGATCACCCGGATACCCTGTTCCTGGCCCCAGGTGTCCTCGGCGTCGTTGTAAAGTGCCCCACGGATGCCGATTTGCACTGTGCGCTTGGGGTCAAGCAAACCTTCTTCCACCGCGCGGCGGAACGGCGTGCCGTGGGTGTACTTGAAGCCGCCAAAGTAGCCGTCCCAGGTGTCGGTGTGCGCATCAAAATGCACCATGCCGACGGGGCCATTTTTGGCCAAGGCCCGCATCACCGGCAGGGTGGACAGGTGGTCGCCGCCGACCGCCAATGGCGCCACACCGGCATCGCAGACCCGGTCAAAAAATGTCTTGATGCGCGCCATCGAGTCCATCACATCCACCGGGTTGACCGGCGTGTCGCCCAGGTCTGCGCAGTTGCACAGGGCAAAGGGGTTGATGCCGCTGGCCCGATTCACATTGCGGATCATCGTGGATAGATCACGCACCTGGCGCGGCCCGTGCCGGGCGCCGGCCCGGTTGGTGGTGCCGCCGTCCCAGGGGATGCCGACCAGGCCGATGTCGACCTGCGAAAACGCCTCGTGGTCAAAGTCGAGGTAGGGCAGGCGCATCAGGGTGGCCAGGCCGGCAAAGCGCGGCATGACCGAGCCCGTGATGGGCGCAAAGAAGTTGGGTTTCATCAGGCGCGTCCTTTCCAGGGAACAATTTTGTGTTCAACCCAGCGCATCAGCAGGTCAAACATATAGGCCACAACGCCGATCACGATGATGCCCATCACCACAATGTCGGTGCGCAGAAAGTTGGAGGCATTCAGCACCATTTGCCCCAGGCCCACATTGGCCGCCACCATTTCGGCTGCCACCAGCGTGCTCCAGCCAAAACCGATGGCCACCCGCATGCCGACCAGGATTTCGGGCATGGCGGCCGGCAGCACCACATGGCGAATCACCTGGGTGTAGCTGGCGCCCATGGAGTAGGCGGCATTCATCTGCTCCTGCGAGGCGCTGCGCATGCCCGAGCGTGCCGCCATGGCCAGTGGCGCGAAGCAGCTCAGAAAGATCAGCAGCACTTTGGGCAACTCGTCAATTCCGAACCAGATGATGATCAGCGGCAGGTAGGCCAGTGGCGGCAGCGGGCGGTACAGCTCGATCGGCGGGTCAAAGATGCCGCGCCAGACCCGCGACATGCCCATGGCAATGCCAATCGGTATCGCCAGCAGACAGGCCAGGAAAAACGCCGCAAACACCCGCAACATGCTGGCTGCGAAGTGCTGCCAGAGGGGCTTGTCATTGGCGGCGCCGGTCAGGTACTCATAGAACTGCTGGTAGGTGGCCTGTGGTGAGGGCAAGAAGATCGGTTTGATCCAGCCCATGTTCGTGACCAAAGTCCACGCCGCCAGGATGACGACGACCGTGACCACACTGATGGTGACACTGCTGCCCTCACCCGGCACCTTGAATGCGCTGGTTTTCAGTGCAGCTTGCTTGGTTTCAGACATGTGCGGGCTCCCGATGGTGGATGATGGACAGGACCTCTTCGCGCATGCGGATGAACTCGGGCTCGGATTTGACTCTGCGCGCATCGCCATGCGATAAAAATTCGCGCGAGAAGGGCACCTTGTCGTAAGTGTGCGTGATGCGGCCCGGGCTCGGGCTCATCAGGATCAGGCGGGTAGCCAAAAAAAGCGCCTCTTCCACCGAGTGGGTGATGAAAAACACCATTTTGTTCGACTTGGACCAGGCCTGCAGCAAGATCTCCTGCACTGTCTCCCGGGTGAAGGCATCGAGTGCGCCCATCGGCTCGTCCATCAGCAACACAGCTGGGTCACTGGCCAGGGCTCGCGCGATACCGACCCGTTGTTGCATGCCGCCCGAGAGCTCGTACACAGCGCGGTCAGCGTATTTTTCAAGCCCAACCAGGGCTAATTTCTCTTGTGCCACCTGGTTGCGCGCCGCAGCACCCACGCCGCGCATGCGCATGCCCAGCGCCACGTTGTCACGCACGGTCAGCCAGGGCATCAGGGCATGCTTCTGGAACACGACGCCGCGGTCGGCGCCAGGGCCGGCGACGGCTTGGCCATCCAGCAGGATCTCGCCGGTCGAAGGTGGCAAAAAACCAGCAATGCAGTTCAGCAGCGTGGTCTTGCCACAACCCGAGGCGCCGAGTGCGACGACAAAGTCGCCATCGTGCATGGTCAAGTTGACGGGCGCGAGCGCCTGCAGGGTACCGCCTTTGATGGCGTAATTGACGGTCAGGTCCTTGACTTCAAGAGTGGGCATGGATCGTAGCTTCCAGTTGCTGGGGAATCAAAGAAAAGGGGCTGACCCGTGGCAGGTCGCCCCCTGTCGCTGCGTCGGGGTAAGCCCAATTATTTCATTGCTTCCTTCAAATAGCTCATGTCGATGAAGGCGTTGTAGTCGGGTTTGACCTCTTGCAGGCGACCCTGCTCCTTCAGGAAGGCCGATGTGTTGGCCAGGGTCTTGGCCGCGCCGCCGCCGAGCCAAGTGGCCGACGCTTGCGCTGCGTTGTCCGGGAAGATGAACTGGGCCATGGCTTCAGGCACGTCTTTCTCATCGGCTTTGGTCCATTTGGCCACCGCTTTGACTTGTGCTGAACCCACAGTCCATTTGGCGGCATTGGCGCGGTATTCCGCGTCCGCTTTGGATATCGCCTTGATCAGTGCCACGACGAAGCCCTTGTGCTCGGCAGCCCATTTGGCGTTAACCACCAGGCCGTCAAACGTGGGGTAGCCCAGCTTGCCAACGTCGCCCGATGTCGCCACGGCCTTGCCGTTGCGTTTGATCTTGGACATGACCGGGTCCCAGATGAAGGCCGCATCGATATCACCGCGCTCCCAGGCTGCCGCGATCTCCGGTGGGCGCATGTTCATCACGTTCACGCCCTTGGTGTCGACGCCGTTGAGCTTCATGCCGACCATCAGGGAATAGTGTGCAGTGGAAACAAAAGGCGTTGCCACTTTCTTCCCGGCCAGGTCTTTCCAACTGTTGACGCCGGAGCCATTGCGGGCCACCAGCACGTCGGAGCTGGCGATGTCGTCGAGGATCCAGACCAGCTTGATGTCCTGTCCCTGGCTGGCGGCGGCCGCCAGCGGGCTAGAGCCGACTTCGCCAATTTGCACATCACCCGATGCCATGGCTTTGATGACGTCGCCGCCACCGCCAAACATGCGCCAGTTGATCTTGTAACCCGTGGTTTTCTCCAGTTCGCCAGACTCCATCACGGTGCGGTACGGGAACACCATGTCCTGATGGGCAAAGGTGACTTCCTTTTTGGCCTGGGCAAACGAGCTGGCTGCGACGACGGCAAGCGCCAGACCCAGTGTGCTCTTGGCCAGCACGGATAACAATTTGTGTTGCATAAATTTCCTTGTGTTGACAATAAGA
>CAJAXU010000722.1 GCA_903948045.1 uncultured beta proteobacterium
GAGGACGTGTTTCGCGTGCTGCTGGAAGACCGGTCCGACGTTGGCCTGGCCACCGTGTACCGGGTGCTGGCGCAGTTCGAACAGGCCGACATTCTGACCCGCAGTAACTTCGAAAGCGGCAAAGCCGTCTACGAACTCAATGAAGGCCAACACCATGACCACCTGGTCTGCCTGGATTGCGGCCGGGTGGAAGAGTTCTACGATGCCGAAATTGAAAAACGCCAGCAGGCAGTGGCCAAGGCCAAAGGCTTCGCCATAGCCGACCATGCGCTGAGTCTGTACGCCCACTGCGTGCGCGAGCAGTGCGGCAACCGCCCGGTCACCAGTCAGACCACCTGAGCCGTCGCCCCCTCAAGGCGGGGCGGCTTCAGTCTTCGGCATCCATCGCATTGCGATGGCGCTCGACAAATTCCTGGTAGGTGTCAATGCCGCGCAACTGCAAAATGGTGTTGCGAACTGCAGCCTCCACCAACACCGCAATATTGCGCCCAGCCACTACCTGGATCACGACCTTGCGCACCGGCACACCCAGCACATCCTGCATCAGCGGTTCATAAGGAATGCGCTCGTAGTCTCGCTCCAGGGTTTCACGGCGCACCAGATGCACGATCAGTTTGAGCCGCATTTTGCGACGCACCGCGGTTTCGCCAAAGATGCAGCGGATGTCCAGCAGGCCAATGCCGCGCACTTCGAGCAGGTTCATTAGCAGCGCCGGGCAGCGGCCCTCGATCGTGTCCTGGTTGATGCGAAACAGGTCAACCGCATCGTCGGCCACCAAGCCGTTGCCGCGGGAGATCAGCTCCAGGCCAAGCTCACTTTTGCCCAAGCCCGATTCACCGGTGATCAGCACGCCCAGGCCCAAAATATCCATGAACACACCGTGCATGGAGGCTCGATCGGCAAAATGCTTCGACAGGTAGGCGCGCAGCACATCGATCACGAAGGCCGATGAGCCCTGGGTGGCAAACATCGGGATCTGAGCCCGCTCGCACATCGACACCAGCGCGTCCGGGGCCAACTGCCCATCGGCGAGCACCAGTGCCGGCGGCTCCAGCGTCACGATCCGGGAGATACGCCGCGCACAATCCTCCGGGGTGGCGCTCATCAGGTAGGCGATTTCACGCTCGCCCAGAATCTGCACCCGGTAGGGGTGGATGTAATTCAGGTAGCCAACCAGATCAGCGCCCGAACGCGCAGCGCGCACTGCCACCTCGTCGAAACGGCGCTCAGAAGCGCCCAGGCCAGCGACCCACTCCCACTTCAAGGTGCCACGGAATTCCTCAAACAGCACATCGGCACTGACAACGGTGGGTTTCACGGTGAATCCAGTGGCGCCAGGCGGCGGGTTGACAGCCTCAGGCCGGCAGGGCCGACCGCCAATTGGCAATCAGGGCATGCAGGTCGGTGGCATCGGTGCTGGCTGCCAGTTTTTGGCGCAACGCAGCATCGCTGAGCATCTCAGCGATTTCAGACAGGATTTCAAGGTGTTTTTGCGTGGCTGCCTCAGGCACCAGCAAGAAGATGAGGAGACCGACGGCATGATCATCCGGCGCGTCAAAGCCGATGGCTTGCGCCAACTGAAACACCGCAGCCATGGGGGCTTTCAAGCCTTTGATGCGGCCATGCGGAATCGCCACCCCATGGCCCAGCCCGGTGGAGCCCAGGCGTTCACGCGAAAAGAGGCTGTCGGTGACCAGGGCCCGGCTCAGGCCGTAGAGGTTTTCAAATAGCAAGCCGGCTTCTTCAAACGCCCGCTTCTTGCTGGTGGCGTCAACGCCCACCAGCACTTGAGCGGCAGGCAAAATAGATGCAAGACGATTCATAACTGCCGGGATTATGCACCCAAGCTGACGGCCGAGCGCTGCTGCTGGGCCGGGTGGATGGGTCAGGCCGCAAGGCGCTGCGCAGGCCGCCTACATCAGGCGTTTGGGTGCCTCGTGGTGGTGGTTTTGCACCCGGTCTTTGTGGCGCACCACCTGACGGTCAAGCTTGTCCACCAGTTCGTCAACCGCCGCGTACAAATCCGCGTGGGCGCTTTCAGCGAACATGTCAGAGCCCTTGACCCGGATGCTGCATTCAGCGCGCTGCCGACGTTCCTTTTCCTTCAGATTTTCAATCGTCAGCAACACTTTGACGTCCACCACTTGATCGAAGTGGCGCATGATCCGGTCGAGCTTGGTCGTGACATAACTGCGCAGGGCCGGGGTGACTTCGAGGTGATGGCCGCTGATTGTCAAGTTCATAAATTGCCTCCTGGTGCTCTCGGGTTGAAAAGACTGCAATTCACTATGCACCCAGCCGAGCAGAAAAGCAACCGCTATTTGTTGCGCAAAAGCAAAGGCGCCACCGGTAGCTGGCAAATCGCTCAGAATTGCCAGTGCCCGGTCCTGCCGGCACAATCAGCCCATGAGTCTCGACACCATCCTGCACGCCAGTCTTCGGCCGGCGGCTTCGCGGGCCGCAGGCGCCAGCACGGCGCTGGTGTTGATGGGCGGCGGGGCACGCACCGCGTACCAGGTCGGGGTGTTGCGCGCCCTGGCCACCCTGCTTAAACTGCGCATTGGCCCGCCCGCCCCCTTCCCGTTTCAGTTGCTCATCGGCACCTCGGCCGGGGCCATCAATGCCGCCTGCCTGGCAGCCTACGCCACGCAGGGCCTGGACGCCTTTGAGCGCCTGGCCGGCTTTTGGGCATTGCTGCGCTCAGCCGATGTCTACCGGCTCAATATCGCCCCCTGGGCCCGATTGAATAGATTTGCCACCGCCTGGAGCCTGTCGCGGCAGGCCCGCCTGAACGGCGCGATTCTGGACAATATGCCTTTGGTCGACACCCTGCACCAGTCGATCTCGCTGCCCGGCGTCGAGGCCGCCCTGCGTCAAGGGCCATTGCAGGCGCTGGCGGTGACCGCTTCGAGCTACACCAGCGGTATCCACTGGACTTTTTGCCATACCCAGGCGGATGACCCGTTTAAGGGCTGGACCCGGCCGGGCCGCCGCGCTGAATTCCAGCCTGTCACCATTGAACACCTGATGGCGTCCAGCGCGATTCCCTTCCTGTTTCCGTCGACCAGCCTGTTCGTGGACGGCCGTCAAGAGCATTTTGGCGACGGCTCCATGCGCCAGGTCTCGCCACTGTCACCAGCCATGCACCTCGGCGCCGACAGGGTGCTGGTGGTAGGCGTCGGTCAGCCCGAACGCGCTGGTCTGGCCGGTGCCAGTGCGCCGTCGCGGCGCCGTCCCACGCTGGGCAATATCGCTGGCCACGCCATGGCCAGCGTGTTCCATGACACGCTGCAGGCTGACGTGGAGCAAACCCATCGGGTCACCCAAACCATCCGCAAATTACCACGGGAAGCCGCTGCCGGCCTGGCCTACCGGCAGGTCGATGTGCTGTCGATCCAACCCAGTGGTTCGCTCGATGCTTTGGCGCAGCAGCACCTCAAGGAATTGCCGGCCGGAACCCGCAATGCGCTGGCTGCCTTGGGCATGTTGCGGGGTGGGGGTGGCGCACTGGTCAGCTACCTGCTGTTCGAGCCCGGCTTTGTGCAGGCCCTGATTGGCATGGGCGAGAGCGACGCCTATGCCCGAAAAGGCGAACTGCTGGTGTTTTTTGACCCGCCCTAAGGGCCCGCAATGCGATAATTTAGCTGTCGCGACTACCGGAGATGACTCCTTGGAAACCTGCCCCAGTTGGTAGCTTTCAACTCCCATGACAGCATCGGCGTTGAAAGCGAACACCCCCACGCCACCAGATGCCATTCATTACCGGGAGTGAGCCATGCTCAATATCTTTTCGCTCGCCAACGGTCGACTCTTCCAGGAAGAAATCGAATCGCTGGAGGAGCTCTCCAAGTTCCAGCCGATCTGGGTTGACCTGGAGTCCCCCACGCTGGAAGAAAAACGCTGGGTCAAGCAGTACTACGGCCTGTCCATCCCGGAAGACGCGATGGACGAGGACATCGAAGAATCGGCCCGCTTCTACAAGGAAGACAACGGCGAACTGCACATCCGCAGCGACTTCCTGATCGCCGATGACGCCGAACCGCGCACAGTGCGGGTGGCCTTTATCCTGAACCTGGAAAACCAGGAGCTCAGGAGCCGGGGCGTGCTGTTTTCGATCCACGACGAGGATGTGCCGGTGTTCCGCCTGCTGCGCATGCGCGCCCGGCGCGCGCCTGGCCTGATTGAAGACGCCAAAGAGGTGCTGCTCAAGCTGTTTGACGCCGACGCCGAGTACTCGGCCGACACGCTAGAAGGCATTTACGACGAGCTGGAAAAAGTCAGCAACAAGGTGCTGGCCGGCGATGTGACCGACGCCATGGCCGGCGAGGTGCTCGGCGCCATTGCCCGGCACGAAGAAATGAACGGCCGGATCCGGCGCAATGTGATGGACACCCGGCGCGCGGTCAGCTTCATGATGCGCAGCA
>CAJAXU010000723.1 GCA_903948045.1 uncultured beta proteobacterium
AGACACATTGGCATCACAGCGAAAGCTGCCTTCTTGCATGTTGCCGTCGCAAATGCCAATCCAGGTGACGATCTCGTGCAGCTTTTTGGCATAGGCCACGGCCTCGTCGCTGCTGCGCATGTCGGGCTCGGTCACGATCTCCAGCAGCGGCGTGCCGGCGCGGTTCAGGTCGATGCCGGTCTGGCCCACAAAGTCTTCGTGCAGGGATTTGCCGGCGTCTTCTTCCAGGTGGGCGCGCACCAGCCGCACTGATTTTTTCTCGTCACCCAGGTAAAACTCCACCGCGCCGCCCTGCACCACCGGGATCTCGAACTGGCTGATCTGGTAGCCCTTGGGCAGATCGGGGTAAAAGTAGTTTTTGCGCGCAAAAATGCTGCGCGGCGCGATGTGCGCGCCAATCGCCAGCCCGAACTCGATGGCGCGCTGCACGGCGCCCCGGTTCATCACCGGCAGCGTGCCCGGCAGCGCCAGGTCCACCGCGCAGGCCTGGGTGTTGGGCTCAGCGCCAAAGGCGGTGGCGGCGCGGCTGAAAATCTTGCTATGGGTGGAGAGCTGGGCGTGGGTCTCGAAGCCGATCACCACCTCGTAGCCGCGCACCAGCAGCGTCGCGCTGGCAGCAGTCGGGTCGGGCTTGTGGGTCTGGGTGTTCATGCTCTATACCCTTCAGGCTTGCGGGTGTGCCAGTCGGTGGCCTGCTGGTAGCGGTGCGCCACATTCAGCAAGCGCGCCTCCTGCAGGTAATTGCCGATCAGCTGCATGCCCACCGGCATGCCGCCCGCGCCAAAACCCACCGGCAGGCTTAAGCCCGGCAGGCCGGCCAGCGAGGCCGGCAGGGTAAAGATGTCGGCCAGATAATTGGCCACCGGGTCGTCACTTTTCTCGCCCAGCTTCCAGGCCACGGTGGGTGCCACCGGGCCGGCACTGACGTCGCACTGGCCAAAGGCCTGCGGGAAGTCGTCGGCAATCATGCGGCGGATTTTTTGCGCCTGCAGGTAGTAGGCGTCGTAATAGCCGTGCGACAGCACATAGGCGCCGATCATGATGCGGCGCTTGACCTCGTCGCCAAAGCCCTCGGCGCGGGTTTTTTTGTACATGTCGGTCAGGTCGCCGTACTGGGCGGCCCGGTGGCCGAACTTGACGCCGTCAAAGCGGCTCAGGTTGGAGCTGGCCTCGGCCGGGGCGATGATGTAGTAGACCGGAATCGACAGCTCAGTGCGCGGCAGCGAGATCGGTACCAGTTTTGCGCCAAGTTGCTGGTACTGGGCCAACGCCGCGTCCACCGCAGTGCGCACATCGGGCGCCAGGCCCTCGCCAAAGAACTCCTTTGGCACGCCGATGCGCAACCCGGCGATCGAATCTGGCAGGGTGCGGTTGAAGTCTTCGGTCGGCACATCGAGCGAGGTCGAGTCCCGGTCCGGGTCGGGGCCGCACATGGCCGACAGCAGCAGGGCGCAGTCTTCAGCGCTGCGCGCCATGGGGCCGGCCTGGTCCAGGCTGGAGGCAAAGGCCACCATGCCGTAGCGCGAGGCCCGGCCGTAGGTGGGCTTGATGCCGGTGATGCCACAAAAGGCCGCTGGCTGGCGGATCGAGCCGCCGGTGTCGGTGCCGGTAGCGGCCGGCGTAAGGCGCGCGGCCACGGCGGCGGCGCTGCCGCCCGACGAGCCGCCCGGCACGCGGCTGGTGTCCCACGGGTTGGTCACAGCCTGCGGTTTGGCCGACGGCACCGCCACGTTTTCATTGGCCGAGCCCATGGCAAATTCATCGCAGCTGAGTTTGCCCAAAGTCACCATGCCGGCGTCAGCCAGGCGTTGCACCACGGTGGCGTTGAAGGGAGAGCGGTAGCCCTCCAGCATGCGCGAACCCGCCGTGGTGGGGAAGTCTTTGGTAACAAAGATGTCTTTGTGCGCAATCGGGACGCCCAGCAATGGCGAGCGCTCACCTGCTGCGATGCGGGCATCAGCTGCCCGGGCTTGCGCCAAAGTCACCTCCGAGTCCACATTTAAGAACGCGTGGTGGGGATTGCCGCCCAAGCGGGCGAGCATGCGGGTGGCCCATTCCACCGCGCTCAGCTCTTGCTTCTGCAGCAGCGCTGCCAATTCGGCCACGCCCAGGGTATGAACATCATTC
>CAJAXU010000724.1 GCA_903948045.1 uncultured beta proteobacterium
GCTGCGTCATGAGCTGGTACAAACCGGCCGACCTCGGCTTTGGCGTGCGGCGCCAGCTGGCCGGCTTGGGCTACGGCGCACGTCTGTTCGGCCGCCTGCTGGCCACGCTGCTGCCGGCGCTGCGCCGCTTTGCGCTGGTGCGAGACCAGATTCATTTTTTGGGCAACTACTCGCTGGCCATCATCGCGGTCTCCGGTCTGTTTGTCGGTTTTGTATTCGGGCTGCAGGGTTACTACACCTTGCAGCGTTACGGCTCCTCGTCGGCGCTCGGATTGCTGGTCACGCTGACCCTGGTGCGCGAACTCGGGCCGGTGGTGACGGCGCTGTTGTTTGCCGGGCGCGCCGGAACTTCGCTGACGGCCGAGATCGGTCTTATGAAGGCGGGCGAGCAGATCAGCGTGATGGAGATGATGGCGGTGGACCCGGTGCAGCGCATTCTGGCGCCACGTTTCTGGGCTGGCGTCATCACCATGCCGCTGCTGGCGGCGGTGTTCAGCGCCATGGGCATCATTGGTGGCTGGGTGGTGGGGGTACTGATGATTGGTGTGGATGCCGGCTCGTTCTGGAGCCAGATCCAGGGCGGCGTTGATGTCTGGAAAGACGTTGGCAATGGCGTCATCAAGAGCATTGTGTTTGGCTTCACCGTCACCTTTGTCGCCCTGCTGCAGGGTTATGAGGCGCAGCCGACGCCTGAAGGGGTGGCCAGCGCCACCACCCGTACGGTGGTGGTGGCCTCGCTGGCGGTGCTGGGCCTGGACTTCATCCTGACCGCCATGATGTTTACGATTTAGAAAGAGGCCGCATGCAACGCTCCAAAAATGATGTCTGGGTTGGCCTGTTTGTGCTGATCGGCGCTGTCGCCATCCTGTTCCTGGCCCTGCAGTCGGCCAACCTGCTGAGCCTGAGCTTCCAGACCACCTACCGGGTGGTCGCCAAGTTTGACAATGTGGGTGGACTCAAGCCCAAGGCGGCGGTGCGCAGCGCCGGCGTGGTGGTGGGGCGTGTCGAAAAGATCGTGTTTGACGACAAGTCCTTCCAAGCCCGCGTGACGCTGGCGCTGGAGAGCCGCTATGTGTTCCCTAAGGACAGTTCGCTCAAGATCCTGACCAGCGGCCTGCTCGGCGAGCAGTACCTTGGCTTGGAGGCCGGCGCCGAAGAAAAAACCCTGGCCGCCGACGACACCATCGGCAACACCCAGTCGGCGGTGGTGCTAGAGAGCCTGATCAGCCAGTTCCTGTACAACAAGGCGGCTGACAGCAGCGCGCCAGAGCCGGTGCCCAAGGCGAAGCCATGACCTTGGGTGGCGCTGACTCCTCCTGCCCGCACGAGCGACATCCGCCAGCGTACTGGCTGGCGTTGTTCGGGCTGCTGCTTGCTTTGGTGGGTTGTGCCAGCGGGCCGCAGGCCAATCGCCATGACCCGCTGGAGCCCTTCAACCGGAGCGTGTTCCGTTTCAACGATACCGTCGATGCCGCCGTGGTCAAGCCAGTGGCGACTTTTTACCGGGATCACACCCCGACCCGGGTCCGTCAGGGCATTGGCAATGTGTTTGGCAACCTGGAAGATGTCTGGTCGGCTGTCAATAACGCACTGCAGCTCAAAGGCAGTGCGGTGACCGACAGCGTGACGCGCGTGTTGGTTAACACGGTGATGGGCATCGGTGGCGTGTTCGATGTGGCCTCCGAGATGAACATCGAGCGGCACACCAGGGATTTCGGCCACACCCTGGGTTTCTGGGGTGTCCCGCCCGGCCCCTACCTGGTGCTGCCGGTGCTGGGGCCATCCACCCTGCGCGACACCGTGGCACTGCCGCTGGATTGGCAGGGCGATCTGGTCCGGCAAATTCCCTATGTGCCGGGTAGCAACGCGGCGACCGTGCTGCGCGGCGTCGACACCCGCTCCAGCCTGCTCAAAGCCACCAGCATGCTCGACGATGTCGCGCTAGACCGCTACACCTTCACGCGCGACGCCTACTTGCAACGCCGGCGCAATGATATTTATGACGGTAACCCGCCAGAAGACGCGGCAACACCAGCGCAGTAAGATCGCGCCGACCCCGGAGGATTTTTGAACCATGAACCGTCGATTTTTTCAGCAGTTGTGTGCCCTGGCCGCTTTTGCCGGTGCCAGCCTCTTGGCAGGGCCGGTGCTCGCGGCCGACGAGGCGGCCGAGGGGCTGATTAAGCGCCTGTCCACCGAGGTGCTCGACAGCATCCGCGCCGACAAGGCGATCCAGGCCGGCGACGTCAATCGCATCATTGCGCTGGTCGACAACAGGATCATGCCGAATGTGAACTTTCAGCGCATGACCGCCTCGGCCGTCGGTCCGGGCTGGCGTCAGGCCACGCCCGAGCAGCAAAAACGCCTGCAGGAGGAGTTCAAGACCCTGTTGGTGCGCACTTATGCTGGCGCGCTGACCCAGGTCAGCGACCAGACCATCACGGTAAAGCCGATGCGGGCCGCCGCCGAAGATAAGGAAGTGGTGGTCCGCACCGAGGTTCGGGGGCAGGGCGACGCCATCCAGCTCGATTACCGGCTGGAGAAAACCCCGGGCGAAGGCGCTGGCTGGAAGATTTACAACATCAACGTGCTCGGCGTCTGGCTGGTGGAAACCTACCGCAGTCAGTTCGCCCAGGAAATCAATGCCAA
>CAJAXU010000725.1 GCA_903948045.1 uncultured beta proteobacterium
AGCCGCGTCGGGCTCGGCACCGGGCTGGTACAGCGGGTCGCCATTGAAAAACCGGGTCGGGCACAGTTCGGTGTTGGACGCACCCGGGTACATGGGCGCGTCGTCCGGCGGGCGGTTCAGGTCGATCACATAGCGGGAGACCTGCGGCGTGAGCACGCTGGCACCCAGCTCGGCCGCAAAGTCGTAGAGCCGGTCCAGGTGCCAGTCGGTGTCTTCGGTGGCCAACGCGCGCGGCACATAGGCGCCGTGTAAATCGGCCGGGATGGTGGTGCCCAGGTGCGGCATGCTGATCAACAGGGGCGCCTGGCCCCGGTGCAGGGTAAAACTCACAGGGGAGTCCCTCCAAAAATCGTCTGGCGGTGCGGGTTGGCGCCGATGGCGTAGCTGAGTTCGGCCGGATGGCGCACGTCCCACAGCACCAGGTCGGCGCGCAGGCCCGGCGCAATCATGCCCCGGTCGGCCAGGCCCAGGGCGCGCGCGGCGTGGCGCGTGACGCCGGCCAGGGCCTCCTCGGGCGTCATGCGGAACAGGGTGCAGGCCATGTTCAGCATCAGCAACAGCGAGGTGCAGGGCGAGCTGCCCGGGTTGCAGTCAGTGGCAATCGCCATCGGCACGCCGTGCTGGCGCAGCAGCGCCAGCGGCGGCAGTCGGGTCTCGCGTAAAAAGTAGAAGGCCCCCGGCAGCAGCACCGCCACCGTGCCAGCGGCCGCCATGGCGGCAGCGCCCTCCTCCGACAACCACTCGAGGTGGTCGCAACTGAGCGCCTGAAAGCCAGCGGCCAGCGCCGCGCCGCCGCTGTCTGACAGCTGCTCGGCATGCAGCTTGACCGGCAGGCCCAGCGCCTGCGCCGCAGCAAACACGCGCTGCGTTTGCGCCGGGCTGAAACCGATGCCCTCACAAAACGCGTCCACCGCATCGACCAGGCCCTCGGCGTGCAGTTGCGGCAGCATCGCCAGCACGGTGTCCACGTAGTCGTCGCTGCGCCCGGCAAACTCGGGCGGTACCGCATGCGCACCCAAAAACGTGGTGCAGACCGACACCGGCAACTCGCGCCCCAAGGCACGCGCCACCTCCAGCATGCGGCGCTCACTCTCCAGCGCCAGGCCGTAGCCGGATTTGATCTCCACCGTGGTCACGCCCTGTGCCACCAGCGCTTGCAGCCGCACCCGGCTCTGCGCCTGCAGCGCCTCGGCGCTGGCGGCACGGGTAGCGCGCACGGTGGAGGCAATGCCGCCGCCGCTGCGCGCAATCTCCTCGTAGGTGGCGCCGTTGAGGCGCAGCTCAAATTCGCGGGCCCGGTCGCCGGCATACACCAGGTGGGTATGGCAATCGATCAGGCCGGGCGTGATCAGGGCGCCACCGGCCTTGTGCTGCTGCTGGCAGCGCGCACGCAGCTCAGCCGGCAGCTCGGGCCGGGGACCCACCCACAGCACGCGGTCAGCCTCCAGCACCAGGGCCGCATCCTCGATCAGGCCATAGGGGCTGGCGGCCGCCGGCTGCAGCGTGGCCACCGCGCAATCGGTCCAGAGTTGCATCGTCACAGCGTCACCTCCATCCACAGCGCAGCCGCGCTGCCCACACCGACCGTGATGCCCACCGTCTCGCCCGCAGGCACCACTTGCCAGGCCAGGCAGGCCGCGGGTAGCACGGTAATTTTTGAACCAAATCGGGCCTCAGCCCCCGTCGTTATTGAATACATTGCTATCAATTTCGTAGTTTTCAGGGTAGTGGACCAGTCATCGTGGATGCGGCGCATCAGCGCCGGGCCCAGCGGCTGGCGCACCATCAGATTGAAATCTCGCGTCGGTCCAGCCAGCAGGCGGCAGTCCACCGGCGTGGCGCCATCAAAGCCGAACGGCGCGCTGTCGCCGCGCAGTTCGACCCATTGCCCGTCCAGCCCCAGTTCCACACCGGCACCACCCAGCACCGCAAACCAGCGCTGAACGCCATCAAAGCGCGAAAACGGGCCGTCCTGCGTCACCTCGGCCACCGACAGGCGGCAACACCAGTCGGCCGCCTCGGGCCAGGCCAGCAACTCGCGCGTGACGCCGCCACCATTGCGCCAGGGGCTGGCAGGTACCTCATCCAGGCGTATCAGCTGCCAATTCATAGTTGAAACTTTCCGTTAAAGCTGTAACGCAGCCCGGGGTACACCAGCCGCGCCAGGCTGGCCACATGCGGGCCGCTGACGGTGCAGCGCGTCATCACCAAACAAGGCGCACCCAGCGCAATCGCCAGGCATTCGGCCTCCTGCGGGCTGGGCAGGCCGGCTTCGATCGTGTAGCTGGCCTCGGTCAGCGGCGCGTGCTCCAGCAGGTAGCGGGTGGGGGTGGTAGCGGCAAAGTCCGCCGTCAGGTAGTCGGGCGCGGCGGCCGGGTTGACATGCCGGTCTTCGTACTGGATGGGTACGCCGTCCTCGCAATGCACCAGCACCGAATGAAACAACCGCGCACCCCGCCGCAGGCGAAACACTTCGGCCAGCGCCGCACTGGCCCGCACCGCCCCCAGGTGCTGCAGCCGGGTGCTGTGCGCATGGCCGCGCGCCAGCACCTCGTCATGGATGTCACGCAGCGCCAGTGTGCTGGAGATGCGGTGCAACTGGGCCACCACTGTGCCCGAGCCCTGGATGCGGGTGACCACGCCCTCCACCACCAGCTCGCGCAGCGCGCGGTTGACCGTCATGCGGCTGATGCCGAACTGCTGTTGCAGCACCGCCTCGCTGGGCACGGGCGCGCCGGGCCGCCAGACACCCAGGTTGACCTGCGCCTTGATAAAGGCCTTGACCCGCTCGTAGGCCGGCAAGGCTGCGTCAGGCGCGACAGTCTTAGTCATGGCAGCGGCAGCAGTTGCGCGGGGGTAAACCGGGTCGGCGGAAAGTCATCGTGGCAATGTGGGCTAAAGCTTGCGATTTTGCAGACGGGGCGGGGCTTTGCGTCTCGGGGTTTCCCCGTGATGCGCCAAGTTGTATAGACAACTAGAATGTACCATTCAACCCTACCCAACCCAACCGAACGGAGCCCCAGCATGTCCGATTTGTCTCAAACCCCCTTCTTCGACAGCCAGGCCCGGCCGGTGCGGGCGCCGCGCGGCGACACCCTGAGTTGTGCCAATTGGCAAATTGAAGGGGCCTACCGCATGATCCAGAACAACCTCGACCCCGAGGTGGCCGAAAACCCGGACCAGCTGGTGGTGTACGGCGGCATCGGCAAGGCCGCGCGCAACTGGCCCTGTTTTGACGCCATCCTCGACAGCCTGCGCAAGCTGCAGCCTGACGAGACCCTGCTGATCCAGTCGGGTAAGCCGGTTGGCGTATTTCGCACCCATGCCGGCGCACCGCGCGTGCTGCTGGCCAACTCCAATCTGGTGCCCAAATGGGCCACCTGGGAGCACTTCAACCAGCTCGATCGCGCCGGCCTCATGATGTACGGCCAGATGACGGCCGGCAGCTGGATCTACATCGGCACGCAGGGCATCGTGCAGGGCACCTACGAGACCTTCGTCGAAGCCGGCCGCCAGCACTACAACGGCAGCCTGAAAGGGCGCTGGGTGCTGACCGCCGGTCTGGGCGGCATGGGCGGCGCGCAGCCGCTGGCCGCCAGCTTTGCCGGCGCCAGCTCGCTCAACATCGAGTGCCAGCAAAGCAGCATCGATTTTCGGCTGCGCACCCGCTACCTCGACAAGCAGGCGGCCAACCTGGACGAAGCGCTGGCGCTGGTCGCCCACCACACGGCGGCCGGCGAGGCCGTGTCGATCGGCCTGTGTGGCAACGCGGCCGAACTGCTGCCCGAATTGGTGCGGCGCGCCAAGGCGGGCGGCCCGCGCCCCGACATCGTCACCGACCAAACCTCGGCGCACGACATCATCAACGGCTACCTGCCCGCGGGCTGGAGCGTGGCACGCTGGATGGCCGCGCGCAAAGACCCGGCGCAGCACGCCGAGCTGACGCAGGCGGCAGGTGAATCCTGCGCCACCCATGTGCGCGCCATGCTCGACTTTCATGCCATGGGTATCCCCACGGTGGACTATGGCAACAACCTGCGTCAGGTCGCCAAAGATTTTGGCGTGGCCAACGCCTTTGACTACCCCGGCTTTGTACCGGCCTATGTGCGTCCGCTGTTTTGCCGCGGCATCGGGCCGTTCCGCTGGGTCGCACTCAGCGGCGACCCGGAGGACATCCGCAAGACCGACGCCAAGATGAAGGAGTTGTTTCCCGAGAACACACATCTGCACCGCTGGCTGGACATGGCAGGCGAGCGCATCAGCTTCCAGGGCCTGCCGGCACGCATCTGCTGGATCGGCCTGGGTGAGCGCCACCTGGCCGGCCTGGCCTTCAACGCCATGGTGCGCAGCGGCGAGCTCAAGGCGCCGGTCGTGATCGGGCGCGATCACCTCGACAGCGGCTCGGTGGCCTCGCCCAACCGCGAGACCGAAGCCATGAAAGACGGCAGCGACGCGGTGAGCGACTGGCCGCTGCTCAACGCCCTGCTCAACACCGCCAGCGGCGCCACCTGGGTCAGCCTGCACCACGGCGGCGGCGTCGGAATGGGTTACTCACAGCATTCGGGCGTGGTGATCGTCTGCGACGGCACTGCCGAGGCCGACGAGCGCATTGCCCGCGTCCTTTTCAATGACCCGGCCACCGGCGTGATGCGCCACGCCGACGCCGGCTACGACCTCGCAAAAGCCAGCGCCCGCGCCAACGGCCTGAACCTGCCGATGGTGGGCGCATGACCGGCGCCACCAGCCATACCCTGGTGCCGGGTCAGCTTAGCCTGGCCCAGCTGCGGGACCTGGGCGCCAGCGGCCACCACATCGCCTTCGACGCGAGCTGCCGCGCCGGCATCCGCGCCAGCGCGGCGCTGGTGCAACAAGCCGCTGCCGGCGACGCCGCGGTGTACGGCGTGAATACCGGTTTTGGCAAGCTGGCCAACCAGCGCATCGGCCACGACGATCTGGCCACGCTGCAGCTGAACCTGCTGCGCTCGCACGCGGTCGGCGTGGGTGAGCCACTGGCCCCTGAGGTGGTGCGGCTGATCCTGTTGCTCAAGGCCGCCAGCCTGGCGCGCGGCTACTCGGGCGTGCGCGAGGAGGTGGTCGATGCCCTGCTGGCGCTCTACAACCGCGGTATGACACCGGTGATCCCCTGTCAGGGCTCGGTGGGCGCCTCGGGCGATCTGGCGCCGCTGGCCCACCTGTGCCTACCGCTGATCGGCGAAGGCGAGTTGCTGCTGGACGGCGTGCGCATGCCGGCAATGGCCGCCCTTCAGCATGCGGGGCTCACGCCCTTGCAGCTGTCGGCCAAGGAAGGATTGGCCCTGATTAACGGCACCCAGGTCTCCACCGCGCTGGCGCTGCACGCCCTGTTTGCCACCGAGCGGGTGTTCGAGGCGGCCGTGATCTCAGGCGCGCTCACACTGGACGCTGCGCGTGGCAGCGACGGACCGTTTGATGCACGCATCCACGCCGTGCGGGGCCAGCCGGGCCAGATCGACTGTGCGGCGGCCTACCGCGCGTTGACCGCGGGCAGCGCCATCCGCCAGTCGCACCTGGAAGGTGACGACCGGGTGCAAGACCCCTACTGCCTGCGCTGCCAGCCGCAGGTGATGGGCGCCTGCCTGGACCAGATGCGCTACGCGGCGCAGGTCTTGCTGCGCGAGGCCAATGCCGTCACCGACAACCCGCTGGTGTTTGCCGACCCGGGCGTGCTGCTGTCAGGCGGCAATTTCCAC
>CAJAXU010000726.1 GCA_903948045.1 uncultured beta proteobacterium
GATGGTTTTTTCAGTGCCTGGCGCCATTTGCGTGCGGATCAGCCGGACGGCGTGGTGTTTTTGGGTGACTACTTGTATGAGTATCCGGCACGGGGCAGCAAGGTGCGGGTGCCCTCCGGTGGCTGGGTGGTCACCCTGGATGACTACCGCCAACGCTACGCCTTGTACAAGGGCGACCCGGATCTGCAGGCCATGCACGCCGCCTGCCCCTGGTGGATCACCTGGGATGACCACGAGGTGCAAAACGACTACGCCGGCATGCAAGCGGGTAACAGCGGTTTTTCCGACCCGGCCAGTCCTGCTGACTTTGCCAGCCGTCGGGCAGCGGCCTACCAGGCCTGGTACGAGCACATGCCGGTTCGGCCCTCGGTGTTGACTCAGTCGTTTGCCGGCTTGGCCAGCGGCGCCGAGATGCGGATTCATGGCCGTGTCCAGTTCGGCCAACTGGCCGACCTCTACCTGCTGGACGCGCGCCAATACAAAGATCCGCAGGCCTGCACCAAGAGCGGCGCCCTGGGCTCTGGCATCGTCAACGCGGCGCAGTGCCCAGCCTGGCAAGACCCCGAGCGCAGTTTGTTGGGACAGCGGCAGGAGCAATGGCTGGCGCAGGAACTGGCGCAGACCCGCAGCCGGCAGACGCGCTGCAGATGCTGGGCCAGCAATCCCTGTTCGGCCCGCGCGACTTCAAGGTCGGTGCGGGTCAGAGCCTATGGAATGACGGTTGGGATGGCTATGCGCCGGCACGCCGCCGCCTGACCGACACACTGCGTCAGCATGCTGTGGCCAACCCTGTGTTTCTTGGCGGCGACGTGCATGAAAACTGGGTGGGCCACGTGAAGGCCGACTACAACAACCCGGCCAGCGTCAGTATTGGCGTGGAGTTTTGTGGCACCAGCATCACCTCGCGTTCGGGCGGCAATGCCCACACGCCCGAGCGACTGGCCGAAAACCCCCACTTTGTGTTTGCTGACGCGCAGCGCAAGGGCTATGGCCTGCTGGACTTTAGCCCTTCAGAACTACGCACGACCCTGCGTGTGGTGGACGATGTGACCCGACCCGACGCCGGCATTGAGACCCTGGCCCGCTTTGTGGTGCAGGCCGGCCGGCCGGTGGTGGAGCCTGGCTGAGCTGCGCCCAGCCCCTGCCGCTAGACTGCCGCCAGTGCCTGGTTCAGGTCGGCCAGCAGGTCGTCGATGTGCTCGATGCCAACCGATAGCCGCACCATATCCTCCTTGACACCGGCCTTGGCCAACTCCGCCGGGTTGAGCTGGCGGTGGGTGGTGGAAGCGGGGTGACAGGCCAGCGACTTGGCATCGCCGATGTTGACCAGGCGCGTGAACAACTGCAGCGCGTCCTGAAAACGGGCGCCTGCCTCTCGGCTGTCGCTGGCCCTGAGCCCGAAACTGATGATGCCTGAAGCCCGACCGCCCATGTACTTTTGCACCAGCGCGTGGTCGGGATGGTCGGGCAGGCCCGCGTAGTTGACCCAGGCCACGGCGGCATGGGACTGGAGGTGACGCGCCACCTTGACCGCGTTGTCGCAGATGCGGTCCATGCGCAGCGCCAGCGTCTCGATGCCCTGCAGTATCTGAAAGGCCGCCATCGGGCTCAGCGCCGCGCCCATGTTGCGCAGCGGCACCACGCGCGCCCGGCCGATGTAGGCAGCCGCGCCCAGCGCCTCGGTGTAGACCACGCCGTGGTAGCTGACATCGGGCTCGTTGAGCCGCTTGAAACGCGCCTTGTGCTCTGCCCAGGGGAACTTGCCCGAATCGACGATCATCCCGCCGATGGTGGTGCCGTGGCCGCCCAGGTATTTGGTGAGCGAGTGAACCACGATGTCCGCGCCGTGCTCGATCGGGCGGCACAGGTAGGGGCTGGGCACGGTGTTATCCACCATCAGGGGCACGCCGTGCGCATGGGCCACGGCGGCCAGGGCACCCAGGTCGGTGACGTTGCCTAATGGGTTGCCCACGGATTCGCAAAACACCGCCTTGGTGCGCGCATCGATCAGCGCGGCAAACGAGGCCGGGTCGCGCGGGTCGGCAAAGCGCACCTCGATGCCCATTTGCGGGAAGGTGTGGGCAAACAGGTTGTAAGTGCCGCCATACAGCGTGGACGAGGACACGATGTTGTCGCCGGCCTCGGTGATGGTCTGGATTGCGTAGGTGATGGCCGCCATGCCCGAGGCCACCGCCAGCCCGCCAATCCCGCCTTCCAGCGCAGCCACGCGGGCTTCCAGCACCGCATTGGTCGGGTTCATGATCCGGCTGTAGATGTTGCCGGCCACCTTCAGGTCAAACAAATCCGCGCCGTGTTGGGTGTTGTCAAAAGCGTAGGCGACGGTTTGGTAAATCGGTACTGCCACCGCTTTGGTGGTGGGGTCAGGGGTGTAGCCGCCGTGCACGGC
>CAJAXU010000727.1 GCA_903948045.1 uncultured beta proteobacterium
GAAGAGCTGATCAAGCCGGTGCTGCCCAAGGAATGGCTGCAAAACACCCGCTATCTGGTCAACCCGACCGGCCGTTTTGTGGTTGGCGGGCCCCAGGGCGACTGCGGCCTGACCGGGCGCAAGATCATTGTGGACACCTACGGCGGCGCCTGCCCGCACGGTGGCGGCGCGTTCTCCGGCAAAGACCCGTCCAAGGTGGACCGCTCGGCGGCCTACGCGGCACGCTATGTGGCCAAGAACGTGGTGGCCGCCGGTTTGGCCAAGCAATGCCAGGTGCAAGTGGCCTACGCGATTGGCGTGGCCCAGCCCATGAACATCACGGTATACACCGAAGGCACGGGCGTCATGCCTGACGACAAACTGTCGGCGCTGGTGGCTGCGCACTTTGACCTGCGGCCCAAGGGCATCATCCAGATGCTGGACCTGCTGCGCCCGATCTACGAGAAAACCGCGGCGTATGGCCACTTTGGCCGTGAAGAACCCGAGTTCACCTGGGAGCGGACCGACAAGGTTCAAGCCCTGCGTGCCGCGGCCGGTCTGTAAGCACCGCACCCTGGTCGCGCCCTCGGCATGAAACTGCAAACCCAGCGCTGGATCGACCGTTGGGTGGGGCAGTTGCTGTGCGCGGCCGTGTCGGGCTGGGCGCGATTGAGCCAAAGGGGCCGGCCCGCGCCGGTCCTGGCGGACGCGCCGAAGCACCTGCTGGTGATCCTGCTGTCCGAGATGGGCAGCGTGGTGTTGGCCGGGCCACTGTTTGCGGCACTGCGCCAGCGCTACCCCGGCGTCACCCTGCATGTGCTGCAGCTCAAGAAAAACCAAGAGGTGGCCGCCCTGCTCGGCCTGGCCCGGCCCGAACACCTGCATGCGCTGGACGACAGCTCGGCCCTCACCCTGCTGGGCGACATCTGGCGCGTTTGCCGCACCCTGCGCGCGCTGCCGCTGGACGCGGTGCTGGACTGTGAGCTGTTCTCGCGCATCAGCAGCCTGCTGAGCTACCTGAGTGGCGCGCCGGTGCGCGCCGGCTTCACGCCGCACACCCAAGAGGGCCTGTACCGCGGCAGCTTCATCAACCGCGCCATTCCCTACAACCCCTACCAGCACATCAGCAAGCAGTTTTTGTCGCTGGCCGATGCACTGCAATCGACCAGCACGCCACGCCACAAGGCGGCGGCACTGCGTGAGACGCCGGCCGACACCGCCCTGAGCGTGGCGTTCAGCCCGGCTGAGCTGGCCGGCTATGGGCGCCAGCTGCAGAGCGATTTTCCGGTGCTGGCCACACGCCGGCTGGTGCTGCTGTATGCCGGCGGCGGCCTGCTGCCCGAACGCGCCTGGCCGGCAGCCCACTATGCGCGGGTGGCCAGTGGCCTGTGCCAGGCCGGCCATGCGGTGGGCCTGATCGGCCTGCGCGACGACGCGGCGTTGGCGCGCGAGCTGCAGGCTCAGGCCGGCAGCCCGCTGTGCCTGGACCTGACCGGCTACACCCGCAGCATCCGCGAGCTGCTGATGCTGTTTCACCAGGCCGACCTGCTGGTCACCAACGACGGCGGCCCCGGCCACTTTGCCAGCCTCACGCCTATTCGCACCATGATCTTCTTTGGCCCCGAGACCGCGCGCCTGTATGGCCCGCTGGGGCCGCGCGCCACGGTGCTCGAATCTGGCATTGCCTGCTCGCCCTGCCTGAGCGCCTACAACCACCGCCAGACCTTTTGCGACGGCGACAACCAGTGCCTCAAGCGCATCCCGCCTGACCCGGTGCTGGCCGACGCGCTGGCAGTGCTGGCGCAGGGCGAACGGGCCCTGGCATGAGCCAGCCCGTCACCCTGGCGCAGCGGCTGCTGGCGCTGCTGGCCTGGATGGATCGGGTGCGTTACCTCAAATTTGGCGTGGTGGGGGCCAGTGGCACGGTGGTGAATTTGGCCGTGCTGCACTTCGGGCACGAGGTCTTGTTTGCCCAGCTCGAAGCCGACTACAACAAACCTTATTTTTCACTGGCGCTGGCCATTGCCGTGGCCACAGTGAACAACTTCACCTGGAACCGGCTGTGGACCTGGTCAGACCGTGTCCAGCAACTTGAGGCCGATGAAGCGCCCCGTGTCAGCCTGCGCACCCTGGGCATGGAATTCAGCCAGTACGTGACCGCCTCGGCCTTTGGCAGCGGTCTGCAGTATGTGCTGACCCTGCTGCTGTCTGGCAGCATGGACTACCGCTTGGCCAACATCGTGGCTATTCTGGCCGCCAGTGTGAGCAATTTTCTGGCCAACGACCGCTGGACTTTCCGCCGCAAGCACAGGCCCTGACAGGTGAGACGCGCTGCCCCGACATCGGAACCAACAGGCGGCCCGACCTGGGGCTGGGGCCTGCTGCTGGCGCTGGCCGTGGCCATCTACGGCCTTGGCCTGGGCAACCCCTACATTCCCACCAATGGCGACGAGATGGTCTATGCCCACATCGCCCGCCTGACGGCCGCCGCCGGCCACTGGCTGCCGCTGGTGTCGGAGCTGGACCACATGCGCAACACCAAGCCGCCGCTGCTGTTCTGGCAGGCGCTGCTGGCCGGCGACTGGGGCCGGCACTGGAACCTGGCCGCGCTGCGCACACCGAGCCTGGTCTACACCGGGCTGCTGGCGGCCCTGGTGGCGGCCACGGTGCAGCGCATCACCGGCTCGGCTGGCCGTGCGGCGCTGGCGGCCTGCGTCTACCTGGCGTTTTTCTCGACCTTTCGCTACGGCCGCCCGTTTTTGACCAGCGCGCCCGAGACCTTCTGGCTCAGTCTGCCCATGTTCTGGCTGCTGTGGCAGCGGCTGCGCCGGCCGGCAGGCGCTGGCTCGGACGCCGCGCCGGGCTGGTGGGCACACACCGCCTTTGGCCTCGCCATCGGCCTCGGGCTGGCCTACAAATCGTTTGCGCTGGTGGCGCCGGTGGCCGCCACACTGTGGTGCGCCCGGCTGGCCAACGAGCCGCGGCTGGACGGCCGGGTGTTGTGGCGCGCCACGCTGCAGGTGGCCTGGAGCGCCACGTTGGCGCTGGCCCGGTTTGGCCTGTGGTTTGTGCTGGACCCAGACCCGCAGGCGGTCTGGCAGGAGTTTGTGCTGGCCGAGAACGCCGGCAAGATGGCCAGCAACGAGGGCTACTGGCAGGTGGCGCTGCGCGGCGGCGACGGCAGCATGGCCGCGCAGCTGCTGGCCTATGTGCAAAACGCCGGCTTGCTGGCTTTTGTGGTGCTGGGCCTGCTGCCGGTGGCACTGGCGCGCTGGCGTGCCGGCCGGCATGGCGCGGCACCGCCGCTGCCAGCCCATGCGCGCATCTTGCTGGTCTGGCTGGCGGTGTGGCTGCTGGTGTTCATGCTGCCCAGCCAGCGCTCGGCGCGCTACCTGATCCCGGTCATGCCGGCGCTGGCCTGCGTGATCGCGCTGGGCTGGCAGCGCATTGGACGCCTCTGGTTTGTGCTGTGCCTGCCGCTGTGCGCCCTGATGCTGTTGGTGCTGGGCCGCATCGCCTGGGTGGCACACGATCTGGGCGTTGCCAGCGCGGGCGAATGGCTGGCCGCCATGGCGGCGGCGCTGACCGGCCTGCTGCTGGTGCTGGCCGGCCTGTGGCGCGCGCGCTGGAGCCGGGCTTGCAGCGTAGCGGCCTGCCTGGCGGTGTATGCCTGCCTGGGCCTGAGCACCGCCCCGCTGAACGGCCCGGCCGGCCGCTACCCGACAGATGCCCTGGCCGCGCTGGCCGACCCGGCCAATCCGGCCACCCAAGTCGCCCAAGGCCCCAAAGGCCTCCGCGTGGCCGTGCCCAGCAACTTCAACGGTCAGTTCGAGCGTTTTCAGTTCCTGCTGCCGGGCCACCGCTTTGCCCCCTACGACAGCGGCGCCCGCGCCAGCACCGCACCTGATGCTGACGACCTGGCCCGTCTGCTGGCGCAGCACGACGCGGTGGTCTGGCTGCAAGCCTCGGCCACCGAAGCCAACCCGCCCTGCCTGCCCAGCTGCACCCTGCTGGGCACACGCTGGGAACTCAAAGGCCGACACCGCTCAGGCGAGATCACGCTGGCCAACCTGTGGTACCCGCAGCAGTGGCTGTTTCGGCGCGAGTGGCTGTTGCGAGGCTAGGCTGAGTTTGTTGGTTTCATGCTGGTCAAGGTGGCGGCGGGCTGAGCTAATAGTTTTCATGCCGGTCAAGGTGGCGGCGGGCTGAGCGACTACGCTCGTGTCCTCCAGACGCACGTGCCCTGCGGGCCCCTGCGTCTTTCCCCCTTGACCTCGCTCCGCCGCTCAGCCCACCACCACCTTGACGACCCTGGCGCGCGAACCGGCCAAAACCGTCAAAACCAGCCGGAGCGAAACCTTGGCCGAGCAGGGAGGGGGTGGCGTGCCTGCTGTAGCGAGGTCAAGGGGGAGCCCGCAGGGCGGAGGACACGAGCGGAAGCAGGCACGCCAGCCCCGCCCCCACCACAGCCAAAGACAGGCAAAACGCCAAAAAAATGAACGAAAACAGGCTCTAAGCCCCGTATTCATTGACTAGTTAGCTATTATTTAAATAGCAAATCAGCCCCAACAAAAACCCAGCTAAAACACGCCGCCACGTCCTGAACGGCGCCTTTTCAAGGCACGCAGACCGAAGAACTGCAGACCCAGCCACAGCAGGGGGTCCAGCAGCGCGTCCCACAGATTACCGCTGGGCCAGCGGGTCAGCACAAACAGCAGCAAGAGGGCGGCTGCCAGCAGCAGTGTGGGTTGCGCTGCTGGCAACGCGGCAAAGCGCCACGCCAGCAGCCACAGCACCAGCAGCACCAGGGCCAAAGCCGGGGTGCCAAAACCCCAGGCGTACAGCGATGTTGGCAGCAGTGCCAGCAGGTCCAGCAGCAAAAGCCAGCCCAGGCCCACGCCCAGCCAGCGCAGATACCGCCACAGTGGCTGCGCCGCTGGTGCGGCAAGGCCCAGGGTGTGGCGCTGGCTTGGCCGCAGCGCCAA
>CAJAXU010000728.1 GCA_903948045.1 uncultured beta proteobacterium
AGGTAGTCTGTCGGCGTCGGTGTGGGTGTCGGAGTTGGTGTGCCCCAGAAATGGATGTTATCCACGTAGAGGGTGCCCGCCGTGGCCGATTCGAGTTTGATTTGGATGATGGCCGTCTTGTCGGCCGTAAAGGTACTCAGATCGATATCAATGCTGTTCCAGCTCCCAGCTGTCACGGCCTGGGTAATTGCGTTCTCCTTGCCACCACCAATCAAAGAGATTTTCACACTGCTCATATCGGCCGACCAAAGGTCAAGATGCAGCTTGCCTTTGCCCGCCACATTCACCGCACCCCACTCCAACCCCTCGTAGGCGCCAGGCGTGTTGAACCCGCCGCCCAAGAAGCCATACTTCAGCGACTTATTTCCAGCAATCGTCACTTCGCTCTGCGTTACCGACTGGCCCCAATCAGGGCGCGCATTAAATCCGGTAGCAGTGGCTGACTCGGTGTAAATCTTGACAGCGTCGGAGGCGACGACGGTTGTAGGTGCGCAGGTGGGCGCTGTCGTGCCACAGGTTGTCCCGCCCCCACCTTGCGAGCCGACACTCGCAGTGATGTCATCCAAATAGTAGGTCTTGTCGGTATCGACATTGCCTAGATTAGGAATCAAGACAAACCGGTTATAGGTCTTGCTGCTGTCGAGATTGGTGAAGTTCCAGCTCAGGGTCTGCCAGCCCTGCACCACAGTGGTGGTCGCTTGCGTATCACCAGAACCCGCGTTTTCAGCGTATTCAGCCTTGGCAACCATCTTGATACCGGCTGTGGGTGAGTACACCCTCGCGCTTACGGTTACAGCGCCAGCTGTGCTCTGGATCGCCGGCACGGCAACCCATGCCCCCGCCCAAACCTCACCACCGTTCCTGATGATCTTGAGCGCCTTGCCACTGCCGCCAGTGGGGCCTGCATCCAGCGAGATAACTGTGCCGCCAAAGGCATTGATGGCGGGCGCCACCGTCTCATCGAAAGTGGCCAGGGTGGCCGTCGGCGTAGGGGTTGGCGGTGGTGTGGGTGTTGGCGGCGGCGTTGGAGTGGGTGGTGGTGTTGGCGTTGGCGTCGGTGCCGCCGCCGTGGTTTCGGTGTCTTTCGCCAGTTGCGTCAGCGCAGCCGGAGTTGTGCTGGCGGTTAGCTTACCGTCGTTTACCGCCTTCTTGATGCTTTCCGAAATACTCTCGTTGCTTTGCCGATCTTTGGTCACGGCAGTAAGGTTTGCTTCAGTGGCTATCAAAATAGCATCAGCCTGCACCTTGAGGCTGGATGACATGGCATCAGCCAACTGCGTGGCGCTGGCGGCATTGCTTGCAGTCAGCACGGTTCTTACCGCCGCCGGCACTGCGCTCGACACCATCACACTGCTGATAGCGGACTTGACCATGGCTTTAAGCACCGCTTCATTGGTAGTGCCATCATCGGCATTCAGCCTGCCGCCATTTTTGAGTACATTTGCAAATGATGCGGCCACCTCGGCATAGATGGGCATCAAAGTCGCGCTGCTGGAATCGCCAGCGAGGCCGCCCGACATTTCTGCAACCTTCTGCATATGCTGCTGCATCATCAAGGTTTTCTTCATCAAGTCGGGGTTGTTGAGCTTACCCCCGGTACTTGCGGCCGGATCGGTATTGAGCAGGTCGGTATTGGCCGGCAAACCCAGCGCCGTGTTGATCTGGCTTTGTGACAAGCCGGCAGCCATGAGCGTGGTCAAGGGCGATGCAACCGTTGCGCCTGCAGGCGCTTTGAGCACACCCACAAACATCAGACCAGTATCCGCATTCTTACCGCCGCTGACGAGCACCCCAAATTTGCAACCGTCGGCAAATCTGAACGTGCCATCAGCCAAGGTGTACACCAGCGTCTCGCCGGCATCCGCCACACCATTGCCGTTGGCATCACAGACCACTTTGGAAAATTGCAAGTAACCATCGACCGCGACACCGCTTGTCGGAGTGGGCGTCGGCGTCGATGGCACGCCTCCGTTGCCGCCGCCGCAGGCGGCCAACACCACAGTAGCTGCTGCAGCTGGAATATGCCTTAGTTTGAATTGCATTTGAGATCCCTATTTAATAATGGATGATCCCGCACTCGACGGGATCACCGGGTATCAAGTGATTAGTTGTTCGTGAAACCAATTGGGCCAAGGTTCACCCCGGTCGCGTAATTGCCGCCATCGATATTGGTGAAGTTAAAGCTGGTTCCTGGCACGTTTACAACCACTCGCGCAAGTTGAGCACGCACGTTCGCCACGGCGTTCAAGTTGGTATCAGTGCCACATATCCCTTTGACTGTGAAGCCAGAAAACGGCAAGGTGTAAGCGCCGCCGGCACCATTCTTCAGATTCGCAGTCAAGATTTGAGTGATTTCAGTTCCTCCTGAACCCGTTGTGCACCCAGCCACCTTAGGCCCAGCCAACGTGACTTCGAGAGCCGGATTGAAGTTCACCCGCTCGAACATTGGCGCTGGACCCCACACCTTGATTTTGATCTTGCTGAAAGCGCTGGTGTTGACGAAGCCGTTGTTTGGTGCATTCGCATACACACCCATGTAAGCGTTAGCCGAGACGGCCCCCTTCAAGACAAAATAGCGGAAGAAATTCGGCACGCCAAGTGGGGCGAGGGCTGTGCCGGATACCCAGCCGCCCTCTTCGACTTTCTGGGTGGAGTTGCTCAGATTCGCATCGTCCTGGTAGTAGCCAATGCTGCCACCCGCAACGCCGGTGATGCCGCCAATGTTAGCCGTTTTCGCACCTGGCCACGCCGCCAGGTTGAACGGCGCCTGCGTCTCGGCGCTGCCCACGTAGTTCACCGCGAAAAGTCCTTCGCCTGCAATAAACATAGTATTGCCACCATCGCCGGTTTTTACATCAGCGGTCGCTACCGTCAATGTTTGCAGGCCGCCTGCTCCCATTTCTGCGGGTGGCGTTACCACGTTACCACCACCGCTGGCCGCTGCCAAAAGCTTAATGTCGTCGAAATAATAGGTCTTGCCAGGTGCCTCGTCGACCGTGTCAATTTTAGGCAGTAGCACAACAACGTTGTATGTCTTGGCAGGATCGGCATTGCTGAATGTCCAAGTCAAAGTCTGCCAACCGACCACGACTTGCTCGTTGGCCGCAACGTCACCGGTGTTCGAAGTGCCAGCCTCGAGTTTGATC
>CAJAXU010000729.1 GCA_903948045.1 uncultured beta proteobacterium
GTTTGCAGGTACAGCGGCCAACCCTGCGCAACGGCGGCTTCGACCCGTGCCTGCATCGCCAGGTACTGCTCGCCGCCCGGGTCGCGCTGCAGCCAGGTCATTGTCAGTGGCCGGCCGCTGGCACGGGCCAGTTGCTCCACCAAATCAAATTCGGCGTCAAAGCGCTCCGGCCCCTGCATCAGGTCGAAGTCGCTCACCACCTGCACCACGCCATGCTGGCGGCCGGCAAAGGCCTGGGCCAGCCCACACAACTCGGCGGCGCTGGCGACAGAGGCCGGCGTGTCCCGGCCTTCGGCGGTGCGGTGGTTGTCCGAACGGCCGGTGGAGAAGCCGGCTGCGCCAGCGTCCAGCGCTGCTTTTAGCAGCTCGCGCATGGCGGCGATGTCGTCGGCCGTGGCGGCCTCGCGCGCTTCGGCGCGCGCGCCCATCACCCGCATGCGCAGCGGGTCGTGCGGCACCATGGCCAGGTAATCCAGGCTGTGCGGCGTGGCGTCCAGCGCATTCATGTACTCGGCAAAGCTGTCCCAGGCGAAGCGCACACCTTCTTTCAGGGCCGCGCCAGGGATGTCTTCCACCCCTTCCATCAGCTTGATCAGCCGGTCTTCGCTGCCCGGCTGCAGTGGCGCAAAGCCGACGCCGCAATTGCCCATCACCACCGTGGTCACGCCGTGGTGGATGCTGGGGCTGAAGGTGGCGTCCCAGGTGGCCTGGCCGTCGTAGTGGGTGTGGATGTCGACAAAGCCCGGCGTCACCCAGGCGCCGCTGGCGTCCACCGTCTCGCGCGCCGCTTGCGTGATGCTGCCGATCTCGACGATGCGGCCATCCTGCACGCCCAGGTCGGCGCTGTAGGGCGCCGCGCCACTGCCATCCACCAGGGTGCCGCCCCGGATCAACAAATCAAGCATGCTGTACCCCTTGCCCGTGCAGCCGGTCGCTGCGCCGCCACAGCAGGGCCAGCCCCATACCGCTGACGATGTGCCAGATGCCCCACAGGCTGGCGATCACCACCATGCCGAGGTCTGAATTGAATTGCACCGCGATGATGCCCAACGCCAGCCCGGCGTTCTGCATGCCGCCCTCGATCATCACGGCGCGGCGGTCGGCCATGCTCAGGCCCATGGCGCGGCTGGCCGCCCAGCCCAGCAGCAGCCCGCTGGCGTTGTGCGCAATCACCAGCGCCAGTGTGGGCAGCAGACCCAGCGTCAGCAGCTGACGCTCCTTGATCAGGCCCAGCACGATGAAGGCGAGCAGGGCCAAGAGCGAAAAGTGCCCCAGCGGCTTGCGGATGCGTGCGGTCAGCTCGGGTTGGCTGTGGCCCAGGGCCAGGCCCGCCGTCATCGGCAGCGCCAGCAGCAAAAACAGGCTGACCCAGATGCCCGAGGGGTCAATGGCCAGCACCTTGAGCCAGCCGGCGGTGACCGGGTTGCTGGCCACCATCCAGCTGAAGTTGAAGGGCGTGGCGACCAGCGCGAGCAGGCTGGCCACCGCCGAGACGCTGACCGACAGCGCGGTGTTGCCGCGGCCGAAGTGCGTCACCACATTACTCAGGCTGCCGCCGGGGCAGGCCGCCACCAGCATCATGGCCACCTCGATGTTGGGCGGCAGGTCCAGCGCCAGCGTGGCCAGCCAGGTGCCGACCGGCAGCAGGATGAACTGCGGGATCAGCCCGCAGAGCACGGCCTTCGGCGTCTGCGCCACCCGGCGGAAATCGGCGGGTTTGAGTTCCAGCGCCACAGCAAACGCCATAGTGGCCAGCACCAGGCTCAGGATCAGCTGTTGGGGGGTCATGGGGGCGGCCTTGGTCGCAATCAGTGGGGTCGGGGCTCGGTTTACCGCTGCAACAGGGGTTGGCAACCGATGCTCATTGAAAAGGTGCGAGTGGCGCCTGGTGCCAGCCGCATGCCGCCTGGCTTATCCGCCAGTTCGCCGTCCCAGCCCATGGGGCGCGGGTGGCCCGCCCAAGGCTCAACGCAGACAAAGGGTGCGCCTGGCTTGGTCCACAGGCCCAGCTGGGGGCAGCCGGTCCATCGCAGGTTCAGCAGCGGCCCCAGATCGTCGGCCAGTGCCAGGCCCTGGCTTTGTACCGGGTCTAGGACCAATGCACCATGTTCAAACAGGTGGTCTGACAGCCGCAGGCGTCGGTCATGCAGTGGCAGGGGGGTGTCGGTCTCCTGCAACTGGCCGCCACGTACCACCGTTTTTACCTTGGCCGGCTCGGCTTGTTCAAAGATGAGCTGGTGCTCTGCCCGTGGCCGGCCGGCCATGGGCCACCGTAGGGCTGGATGAAAGCCAAAGCTGGCCGGTAGTGGCTGGGACCCTGTGTTGCTCAACGTGACCGCGGTGTGCAGGCTGGCGGCGTGCAGCTGATGCTCGATCAGCAGCTCAAAGTCGAACGGATAGTGTTCGCGTGTGGCCGTGCTTGCCTTGAGCGCCATCATCACGCGGTCGGGCGCCAGCGTCAAAACCTCAAAAATGCTGGTCCTGGCAAAACCGTGGGAGGCCATGGCAAACGGTTGGCCTTGACACTGGACTCTGTCCAAAGCCACCGGCCCAATGATGGGAAATAGCACAGGCGCGCTGTAATCCCACCAGCTTGAGTCACCATGCCAGATCAGCTCGATGCCGCTCGCCGTGCGCAGGGACTTGATTTCCGCGCCTCTGAGGGCGACGCGTACCGAGAGGCCTGCAGATTGCAGGGAAATGGCGTCCATGGTGCGTTCCATGTCGCCATCATAAGTGCCCGCAGATCAGGGTTTTGCGCCGGCGCGATAGGCTTTCTCCTCGGCCGCGACAATACTCCCATGAAAACCATTCGCCTGCGCCCCGGCAAAGAGCGCTCTCTGCTGCGCCGCCACCCCTGGATCTTTGAGTCGGCCATCGCCCGCGGCGGGGCGGACGCCGGCGAGACGGTGCGGGTGGAGTCGGATGCGGGGGAGTTTCTGGCCTGGGCCGCGTTCAGCCCGGCCTCCAAAATCCGCGCCCGGGTGTGGAGTTTCGATCCGGCGCAGCGCATTGATGCTTCATTTTTTATAGCAGCAGTATCAGCATCCGTAAGGGCTAGAGCCCGATTTGACATAAATAGTGACGCCTGCCGGCTGGTCCATGGTGAGTCGGATGGCCTGCCCGGGCTGATCGTGGACCGTTATGGCGACACCCTGGTGGCGCAGTTTCTCTCCAGTGGCGCCGAACGCTGGAAAGCGGTGCTGGTGGATACCCTGTTGGCAGAGACCGGGCTGAGTCTGCTGTACGAGCGCTCTGACGCCAGCAGCCGGGCCCTGGAGGGCCTGCCGGAAGTCACCGGCTGGCTGCGTGGCGCCGGCGGGGTGGGCGCGCCAGCGCCGCCGGTCGAGCTGGTGCTGCGCGAGCACAGCTGGCAACTGGCGCTCAATATTGCCACCGGCCACAAAACCGGCTTTTACCTAGACCAGCGCGACAGTCGGCGCAAGTTTGCCGACCACACCCGCCGACTTGGCTTTGAGCGTGTGCTCAATTGTTTTTGTTACACCGGTGGTTTTACCGTGGCGGCCCTGACCGGTGGCGCTGGCCATGTGACCTCGATCGACTCCTCGGGGCCGGCCTTGGCGCAGGCTGCGGCCAATGTGGCGCTGAATGGCTTTGACGCACAGCGCGCCAGCTTTCTCGATGCCGACGTCAACGCCTCCTTGCGCCAGTTCGACCGCGAGGGCCAAACCTTTGACGCCATCGTGCTGGATCCGCCCAAGTTTGCCCCGACGGTGGCCCACGCCGAGCGCGCCGCCCGCGCCTACAAGGACATCAACCGGCTGGCCTTCAAGCTGCTGGCCCCGGACGGCGTGCTGTTCACCTATTCCTGCTCGGGCGGCATCAGCGCCGACCTGTTTCACAAGATCGTCGCCTCGGCCGGCAGCGACGCCGGGGTGGACGGCTTCATCACCGAACGCCTGGGTGGCGCTCCGGATCACCCCATGACCCTGAATTTCCCCGAGGGCGAGTACTTGAAGGGCCTGGTCGTGATGCGGCGCTGAGCGCCCTTGAATTCCCCGCTAAACTCACCGCCTGCCTCAGCCGACCGACCTGCGCGTTCAGTCACTTCCGCCCCCACACAGGATTGCCATGTCACTCATTCCCGCCACCATCCTCACCGGTTTTCTTGGCTCCGGCAAGACCACGCTGCTTAAGCGCGTGCTGTCGGAAGCCCATGGCCAGAAGATTGCCGTGATCGAGAACGAGTTCGGCGAGGAAAACATCGACAGCGACATCCTGGTGTCCGACACCCAGGAGCAGATCATCCAGATGAGCAATGGCTGCATCTGCTGCACCATTCGTGAGGATTTGCGCGGCGCTTTGCGCGACCTGGCTGAGAAAAAACGCACCGGCGAGCTGGTGTTTGACCGGGTGGTGATCGAAACCACCGGCCTGGCCGACCCCGGCCCGGTGGCGCAAACCTTTTTCATGGACGACGAAATCGCCGAAAGCTACCTGCTGGACTCGATCCTGACGCTGGTCGACGCCAAGCACGCCGCCACTCAGCTCAACGACCGTCAGGAGGCGCGGCGCCAGGTCGGCTTTGCCGACCAGATCTTCATCAGCAAGACCGATCTGGTCGCGCCGGCCGAGGTAGAGGCGCTGATGCACCGGCTCAAGCACATGAACCCGCGCGCCCCGCAAAAAGCGGTGCATTTTGGCGAGGTCAGCCTGGCCGAGGTGTTTGACCTGCGCGGCTTCAACCTCAACGCCAAGCTCGACATCGACCCCGATTTTCTGAAGGACGCCGCCGATGACCATGGGCACGCGCATGACCACGCTCACGAGAGCCATGATGACCATGTCCACGGCGAGCACTGCGACCACCCCTCGCACCAGCACGAACAGGCCGGTCACGGCCACCACCACCACCATGACGACGA
>CAJAXU010000730.1 GCA_903948045.1 uncultured beta proteobacterium
AACTCCGGCGTGGTGAACAGCAGCGTCACCGCCAACGCCAGCCACCAGCGCCCCCGCCACAGCTCGCGCCAGCGGCCCTGGTACAGCCACAGCGCCACCAGGCCGCTGCTGATGGTGATCAGGGTGAAGATGCCCTTGGTCATAACGGCTGTGGCGCTGAAAAGCGCGCCCAGCAGCAGGTACTTCAGCCGCGGCTGGGCGTCATGGCGCAGCCAGTAGTAGCAAGCGCCCATGATGCTGCCCGTGAGGTAAGCCTCGGCGCGCACATCGGTTGAGGTCAGCATCACCTGAAACGCCGACACAAACACCAGCACCGCCAGCCAAGCGGCGTCGCGCCCATAAAACAGGCGGGCGACGCGGTAGGTGTAATAGGCCCCGATCAGATGGAACAGGAAGCCTGGCAGGTTGTAGCTGATGGCGTTGACGCCGCCCAGCTTGAAAAACAGCGCTGTGACCCAGAACGGAAAATGCGGTTTGTCCAGCCAGTCCTGCCCGTCCAGCACCAGGTTGACCCAGTCGCCGTGGCGCACCATGTGCTGCGCCAGCGCGGCGTAAGTGACCGAGTCGCCGGCGTTGATGATGGGCGTGACCAGGCCGATGGCATTGACCAACAGCGTGGCCAGCACCAGCCAGCGGACGAGGGGAAGGGTGTTCAAAATGTGAAGGGCTTGGGCCTGTTCCGTAGAGGCTGACCGTCGGCCATCGCATTTTAGGTGCGGGCGCACCCAGGGGGACAGTGGTTCCAGTACCGACAATCATCTATTGTTCTATTGACAGAACATTTACATGTATGCAAAATTTGCGTGGACAGTCCCTGCAACAATGCAAAACGCTTGCATTGCGCCCATGGATCAGCCAATGCCTACCAGGAATGCCGCATGTTTTCATTTGAAGCGCAGGTTATCACCCAGCAAGGGAGCGTTAGCAAACGCTTTTCCGTCAAGCGGATGTACAACCTAGGATCGGCCACGCGTGATGCGGCAGTGGCGGTGCATCATCAAGATGAAGTTGCCCGCGCGGGAGTGACGATCGCGTTACACGTACCCGCACCGCGAATCTATCCGATTGACACTTTTGCATTGACCACCGAAGACGCCATTGGCGTGCATGGTTTGCGTACCTCCGGCGAAGTCGAAATAGTGCTGGTGATGGCAGACCGGCTCTACGTGGGTGTGGGGAGCGACCACACGGACCGCGATCTCGAGCGGGGCAGCATAGTTTGGTCCAAGCAGGTGAACCCCAATATCTTGGCTCCGACCCTCTGGGACTTTGAGGAGATTGCCGGCCACTGGGACGACTGTGTGATGCGCAGCCGAGTCGACGGCAGGCTTTACCAAGACGTTGGCGTGAGCGCTTTCTTGTCGCCTCATGACATTTTGAAGATTCTGAAAGAGCGCGTACCCGGGTTGCCAGCCAGAGACTTTGTGGTCTTTTGCAGCACGATTGTGGCGCTGGACAAAGAAATTGGATTCGGTCAGCGCTGGCAGTTCGAGATGGAAGATCCCGTCTTGGGCAGAACCATCAGCCACACCTACGAGGTGGAGCAACTGTTCGATGAAATCGCCGAGCCTTATCGCGTTCCGCTCGTGACCGGCAAGCTCTGACAACGCCGGCTCGCCACTCAGTCAACCCTGGAGAAACACCATGTCCCATTTTTTTGCATTACGTAAAGTTTGCACAGTCGGAGCGCTTTGCCTGTCGTTGGCTATGGCGGCTCTCCCCGCCAGCGCTGCGACGCTGGTGGTGGCGGCCACCAAAACGCCTGGCGGGTTTGATGGCGATGCGCTCAAGCCAAACACACAGAACGGCGTGGTCCAGGTCTACGAGGGCCTGACCAAGTACGGCTACAAAAAGGACCAAAAGTCGGGCCGCATGGTGTTGGACCCGGGCACGATCTTGCCCCATCTGGCGGTCAAGTGGGCGGCCTCGCCCGACGGCAAGACCTACACCTTTGAGTTGCGCAAGGGCGTCAAAAGCCCGTTTGGCAACGAACTGACGTCCGCTGACGTGGTGTGGGGTTGGGAAAAATCACAGGCCCAAAAACGCACCGGCGCCTTCATTGCCAAGGCTGCGGGTGTAATCAAGGTGGAGGCGGTAGATCGTTACAGCGTCAGCTTCACCCTGGATGCGGCCAGCAGCATTTTTTTGCCGGCGCTCACGCTGTATACCCCCAGCCTGTACGATTCGACCGAAGTCAAAAAATACGTGACGGCCGAAGACCCTTGGGCCTTGAAGTGGATTGATCAGAATACGGCGGGCTTCGGTGCCTACCACTTGCAGACTCTGAAGTCAGGGGAAGAGGCGGTGTTCATTGCCAACCCCAACTATTTCGCTGGCAAGCCCTACTACGACCGTGTGGTGTACAAAGAGGTACCCAACGCGGGCACCCGTTTCACGTTGATGCGTACCGGCCAAGTTCAGTGGGTGGAGGAACTGAACCTCAAGCAAATCGCCGAACTCAAGAAGGACAAGCGCGTCAAGGTCGAGTCGGACGAGGGCTCAGGCCATGCCAGCGTGCGCATGAACCCTACCCTCAAGCCCTTTGACAACCCCTTGTTACGGCAGGCAATTTCTTATGCCACCGATTACAAGGCCATCAATGGCGCGGTGTTTGAGGGCATCGGCACGCAGGCGCGGTCGATTGTCCCACCCATCATCCCCGGCGCGGACGTCAAGACTTGGCAATTCAACACCAATCTGGTCAAAGCTCGTCAGCTGCTCAAGGAGGCGGGTTATACAGATGGTGTTGACATCACGCTGGAGTACGCTGCGATTTTCTGGTTTGAAGAGCAGCTGGCGATTCAAATGAAAGATCAGCTCGCCAAAGCTGGTATTCGGGTAAATCTGCAAAAAATTACCGATGCCAATATGCGCTCCCGCACTGCGCCCAACAAGCGTGACCTGCCGTTCTTCACTTTCATGGACAACCCGATCGTGCTCGACCCTGTGTACGCCCTGTACCTGAATGCTCACTCCGAAGGTGCTTCGAACCGGAACAACTATGCCAACCCCGAGTTCGACAAGTTGGTTGACGCTGCGCGCATCGAGCAGGACCCCAAGAAGCGGCTTGATCTGGTGAACAAGGCGCAGCGCCTGCACATCAATGATGCGACCTGGATCATGACCATGTACCCCGGCTCGCATGAAGCCATGCCACCCTGCATGACCGGCTATGTCTGGCAGCCAGACTACCATGAGCGCTGGCGCGAACTGAGCTGCAAATAAGAGCAGGGCGCTGTCAGCAGGATGTGGTCTCAACTAGTTAGGTTCCTGCTGCGGCGTCTGGCGGTTTCCCTCCCGCTGGTCGTGGGCGTGGTCTTTGTCACGTTCATGCTGGTGCGCATTGGTGGGGGCGATCCTGTCGCCCTGCTAGCAGGGCCAACGGCGTCGGCGCAGGAACATGCGGCCATCCGAAAGGATCTGGGGCTCGACAAGACGCTGGTCACTCAGTTTGGCATCTACATCGCGAAGGCTGCCCGGGGTGACCTTGGCCAATCCTGGTTGTCCAGTAAGCAGGTGATCGATGAGATTGGCAAGCGCGCGCTGGTGACACTCGAATTGCTGCTGTGGGGTGTGGCGATCGGCGCTTTGGTGGGCATACCTTTGGGTGCCCGGGCTGCGGCCCGACGCGGTAGTTTTTTTGATCAGGTGGTGCGCGCGCTTTCGTTGGCTGGCTTTTCAATACCGACCTACTGGCTTGGTTTGATTGCGATTCTGTTATTTTTTTACGCATTGGGCTGGTCGCCTGCGCCCATGGGGCGACTCGACGCCACCCTGATCACGCCGCCCCGGATCACTGGCAGTTATTTCATCGATGCGCTGCTGATTGGCCAATGGGAAGTGGCGCGCTCGGCGTTGTCGCAGCTGTTGCTGCCGGTGCTGACGGTGGCCGTGGTGGCTTGCGCGCCCATCATGAAACATACCCGCGCTATTGCAGCTGAGATTGTGGACAGTGAATTCATTCGCTTTGCGCGCTCGACAGGCCTGGGTGAGCGTCGTATCCGTGGCATGGTGCTGCGCAACAGTGTGGTGCCGGTGTTGACCTTTGTGGGCACCGAGATTGTTGGCTTGCTGGGCACCTCATCGCTGATCGAGCTGATCTTTTCTTGGGGCGGAATTGGCCAGTGGGGCTTGCAGTCGATCCTGAACGGGGACTTTGCGGCAATCCAGGGGTATGTGCTGTTTGCGGCCCTGCTGTCGGTGGTGGTGTTCATCATCATTGATGCGGCGAACTACCTGCTCGAGCCACGCGGACGGGAGCGCCTGTGATGCGGGCCGCTGTGATGCCCTGGCTGAATGTTTTCCGCGCCTTTCCCAGCATTGCGGTTGGGTTGTTGATCGTCGGCCTGTACGCCGCGATGGCCGTGCTGGCGCCGTGGATTGCGCCCATGGACCCGATCACGGTACATGCCGATGCGGTGCTCTCGCCACCCTCTGCGCGCTTTTGGCTGGGCACCGATGGCAACGGCATGGACTTGTTGTCGCGCATCATTTACGGCGCACGCTATGCTTTTGGGATCGCAGTGCCGGCCGTGTTGTTATCCGTTGTGATCGGGCTGCCTGTTGGCCTATGGGCCGGTTACCGCGGTGGCTGGGTCGATGAGGCCTTGTTGCGCAGCATGGATTTGCTGCGCGTTTTCCCGTCCATTATTTTGGCGCTGACCATCGTGGCGGCCACCGGGCAGTCGATCACCAACGTCATCTTGGTCATCGGCCTGCTGGATGCGCCCATCTTCGCCCGTGTCGTGCGGGCTGAGATCCTGGCCTTGCGTGGCGGATTGCTCATTGAGTCGGCTCGTGCCATCGGAAACGGCACGACGCGCATGCTGTTTGTGCATGTGCTGCCCAACAGCATCTCGGGTGCGATAACGCAGATTTCGGTTCGCATGGCTTGGGCCATTCGCGTCAGCGCGACCCTCGCCTTTGTGGGTGTCGGCATTCAGCAGCCTACGCCAGAATGGGGCGCCATGATCCGCCAAGGCGCTGAATTCATGGTCACTGGTGAATGGTGGGTGGCGCTGTTCCCGGGCCTGGCGCTGGTGACGCTGATATTTGGCCTGAACCTGGCGGCCGATGGCATCCAGGACTGGATGGGTCGCCGAAGGACACAGCGGTGAGCCAGCCATCGCCCACCGCCGTTGCGGCCCCTGAGACCACCCTTGATGCCGGGCGCGCTGTCCTGTCGATTCGCGGTGTGCATCTGGCGTTTGCATCGCGCGACCCACAAGGGGCTGTGCGTCACGCGCGTGTCTTGAATGGTGTCGACCTGGATGTCGGCTCCGGCCGCATTGTGGGCCTGATCGGTGAGACCGGGGCGGGCAAGTCGATGACCGCCACGGCCACGATAGGCCTGTTGCCGCCCTCCGCCGCAGTGACTGGACAAATTCTTTTTGAAGGCGTTGACCTGCTGCGCTTGCGGGGTGTGGCACTCGACAAGGTGCGCGGCGCCAAGATTGGTTTTGTGGCCCAAAATCCACGTGCCGCTCTGGAGCCGGTGACCCGTGTGGGCGACCAGCTGGTGCGATTGATACGGGCACATAGCAACTTGACAGGCCCGGCCGCGCGGCAGCGGGCCATTGAAATCTTGGGTGCTGTGGGCATTCCGGATCCGCAGGCGCGTTACCGCGCTTATCCGCATGAGTTGTCGGGCGGCATGGCGCAACGCGTGGTGATTGCCATGGCCCTGGTGAACCAACCTCAGCTGGTGATTGCCGACGAACCGACCACCGGGCTGGATGTGACGGTGCAGGCACAAGTGCTTGACCTGTTGCGGCAACTCGTACGGGCGCAACGCGCAGCAGCGCTGATCATCACCCATGATCTCGGCATCGTTGCCCAATATTGCGACGACATGGCCATCATGTTTGCCGGCCGCGTGGTCGAACGGGGGCCTGTTGCCCAGGTGTTTGCCAGCCCTGCGCACCCTTACACCCGGCGCTTGATCGCCGCTTCGCGCGCGCGCATCGGCCATGCGCTCGCCAGCATCAAGTCCGACCCGCCCGATTTATTTCGTGAGACCAAGGCCTGCGTCTACGCCGACCGTTGCGAGTTGGCAGCAGCGGTTTGCCAAAGTGCGCCACTGGAAAAAGCGGTCAGTCTCACGATTCCTGAGCACCGTGCGTTATGCCATTTGGTCCAGCTGCCATGACAGCCCTTACCTCGCCGGCCTCTCCTTTGTTGCATATTGATAATGTGACCCGCTCCTTTGATGTGGGCGGCAAGCGCGCGTTGGTGGCGGTGCGCAATGTGACCCTGCGGATTCAGCCTGGCGAGGTGGTTGGCTTGGTCGGCGAGAGCGGTTCCGGCAAGTCGACTATTGGGCGCATGGCCATTGCGCTGCTGCCGCCGACCGAGGGCAGGATCACGTTTGACGGCACTGACCTGGCCAGCATGGCAACGGACGATCTGCGTCGTTTGCGTCAACGCATGCAAATCATCTTCCAGGATCCCTGGGGCGCGCTTAACCCGCGCCACACCATTGGGCGGCTGATGGAAGAGCCCTTATTGCTGCACACCACGCTGACGGCGGCGCAGCGGCGCGAGGAGGTCATCGCCATCGCGCAGCGCATGCAACTGGGCTTGCCGCTGCTGGAGCGCTATCCGGCGCAGCTTTCTGGCGGGCAGTTGCAGCGGGTCTGCATCGGGCGTGCGCTGGCCACCAAGCCTGATCTCCTGGTGCTTGATGAGCCGACCAGCTCGCTCGACGTCTCCGTGCGCGCAGGCATCTTGCAGCTGCTCGACACGCTTCGACGCGAAACAGGTGTGGCCATGCTGTTCATTTCGCATGACCTGGAAACCATTCATGCGCTGTGTGACCGTGTGGTGGTGCTGTACCTGGGCTGTGAAGTGGAGTCCGGTCCGGTGGACACCGTGTTCAAGAATCCGGTCCATCCGTATACCCAGGCGCTGCTGTCAGCCCAGCTTTTTGCCGATCCGACGGTCAAGACAGTGCGCCAGCATCTGCACGGTGAAATCCCCAGCCCGCTGGCCGCGCCGCCAGGTTGCCCGTTTTCAACCCGCTGTCCGGTTTATGAGGCACGCTGTGATGAAGGCTTGCCAGCCATGCGCAGGGACAGTGCCGGTGTGCATGCGGCGCGCTGCGTTCGTCTGCCGTCTGATCAATTTAGTTCTTCCTCACCTACAAACTGATGTCCACTCTATATCCTCGCTTACTTGGCCCCGGCAAGATTGGCCGGCATGAAACCAAGAACCGCGTCTGGATGACCAGCCACGCGACCTTGCTGGTCAAAGACCATTTATTCACCGATGCCCACGTCGATTACTACGTCGAGCGCGCCAAAGGCGGCGCTGCCGTGATCACGATGGAGGCGATGGCGGTCCATGAGTCCACCCAGCCCTATCCCGGAAAGGCTTTTGCCTTTGACCCGCGCATGATCGGTGAATTTCGCAAGATCGCCGCGGCAGTGCATAACCATGGCACGCTGATCCTGGCCCAAGCCTGGCACCGCGGCCGGCAGACCAACAGCGTGACCAGCCGCGTGCCGGTCTGGGCGCCTTCGGCGATCCCCTGTTCGGTGTACCGTGAGATGCCTAAGGTGATGGAGCTGGAGGATATTGAGCAGATCATCCATGGCTACCGGCTGACCGCGCGTCATGCGATCGAAGGTGACCTTGACGGTATTGAGCTGGGGGCGGCCTCGCACGGCTATCTGCTCAACCAGTTCTTATCGCCGGCCACCAACCACCGTGATGATGAATACGGCGGCTCCCTGGAAAACCGCATGCGCATCGTGATGCGCATCATCGACGCCGCACGCGAAGAAGTGGGCGCTGACGCCATCGTCGGACTGCGCCTGAACAGCGACGATGGCATGCAAGGCGGACTGGGCCCGGTGGAGTGGGCGGAAATCGCGAAACATCTGGCAGCAACCGGCAAGCTGGACTACATCTCCTGCTCCCAGGGTACCTACCTGAACCGCATGATGATCTACCCGACCTCGCCCGAGGAGCACGGTTTTCAGATGGCCGCGACGCGTCAGGTCAAAGCGAGCATTGATTTGCCGGTGGTGGGGGTGGGTCGCATCACAACACCGGATGAGGCCGAAGCCATCCTGCGCGCGGGCGACTGTGATTTCGTCGGTATGACGCGTGCCCTGATCGCCGACGCCTTTTGGGTCCGCAAGGCCGAGCAGGGCCATGCTGACAAAATCCGCCCCTGCGTGGGTGCCAACTGGTGCATGGAATCCATTTTTGCGCACGCACCGATCGCCTGTATCCACAACCCCTCGGTGGGGCGCGAAAAACAACTGTCGGAAGAGCAGGTCATCCCGGTTGCAACGCCCCGAAACATTGCGGTGGTGGGTGCCGGGCCGGCCGGTCTGCGGGCGGCACTCACGGCCTCGCGGCGTGGACACAAGGTGACCTTGATCGAGCGCTCCAGCGAACTCGGTGGCCAAGTCGCCTGGATGGGGCGGGTACACAGCGCCCGCGAGCTCGCCGATACCGCGGGCTGGTTGGTCGCTCAGCTGCGCGATACCGACGTCGAGATCTACCGCGAGAGCGAAGCCACGGTGGCGCTGCTGACCGAGGCTGGGTACGACGCTGTGATTGTGGCGACTGGCGCCACCCAACTCAAACATGGCTGGTCGCCTTTGCAGCCGGCGCGTTGGGATGGGCCAGATATGGCCGGTGCCGGGCAATCTTGGGTGTATTCATGTGGCGACGTGCTGGGCCTTACCCAGCCTTTGCGCGATGGCAAGGCCACGGGCAAAGCCGGTCGGGCCGTGGTGGTCGACACGCTCGGCGCCCGCCAGGGCGTGCTAACCGCCGAATACCTGGCCCGCGCCGGTTGGCAGGTCCAATTTGTCACCCAGCTGGGTCAGCCCGCGCCCAATTTGGCAGCCAGCCGTGACTGGGGGAAGGCCTACGGCAGCTTGCGCCGGTTGGGCGTGGTGTTTACCACCGACCATGATTTGGTCAGCATTGGCGAGCACAGCGTCAGTTTTCTGGACGTCTTTACCAAAGAGCCTAAGACGATTACCGAGGTAGACGCCTTGGTGTTGGTCAATGGCGCGGTGGCGCAAAATCGCCTGTTCCATGAGTTGCGCAGCGCGCGCAAAGACCTGGAGGTTCACCTGATTGGTGACGCGCTGGCGCCGCGTCGCATCAACGATGCCATTTTCGAGGCCGAACTGGTGGCCCGAAAAATCTAAACCCCTGATCTACAACCCGAGCCGGAGATATTTGCATGAGCCCTGAAGGTAAAAAAGAACTCGACAAAATCCGCAAAGTTCGCGGCTACACCCTGCCGGTGCACGACACCCTGGCTGACCTGAACCCGGAATTTTTGCGCCGTTATGGCGACTTGGCTTCGCACGTGCTGTTTGGGCCAGCCGAGGGCCGTGCGCTCGATCTCAAGACCCGCTTTCTGGTGCTGATCGGCGTGACCACCGCAGTCAAGGGTGACCCTGAAGGCATGGAATGGAGTGTGGTGCGCGCCTTGAAGGCCGGCGCCACCTGGGACGAGGTGCGCGAGGCCGCTTTCATGGCCGCGTTGCCAGCGGGCATCCCCGCCTTTGAAAAGGCCTGTCTAACCTTCAATTTACTAGAGAAGAACAAGGGCATGGTCCCGCAGGATGTCAGTGTCGTCAAGGCGGCCAAAAAGCCCAGAGCTGCCAAAAAGACGGCCGCGGCGAAGCCAGCCACTGCCAAGTAAGTTGAGCCGCACCATGTCTGATGCAAAGAGCATGTCCCCCGTGCGCCGCGCCGTGGTGGTGGGCGCTTTTGGCGGAATAGGCGCAGCCACGGTGAGCCGCCTGACGGCCGAAGGCTGGGATGTCGTCGCGATGGACTTGCCCCAAGCGGTACCCACCCCCAGCGGCGCAGCTTTGGTGTTGGGCATTGACTTGGCCGACCCGGCCTCGATTGCCCGGGGCTTTGAAGCGGTTGCTGCGCACGTGGCGCAGCACGGCCCGATCGATCTGCTGGCCGTTTGCTCCGGGATTGTCGACACGGAAAAGGTCGCGTCGGTCACACTGGCACACTGGCAGAACATGCTGGCAACCAACCTCACCGGGCCTTTTTTGTGTTGCCAGCACAGCTACCCACTGCTGCGAGATGGCGGACGCATTGTGCTGCTGGGCTCGTTGGCAGGTCGGACTGGCGGCGTCCTCACGGGTGCCGCTTACGCAGCCACCAAGGGCGGTTTGGAGAGTCTGGCCAAGTCCATGGCGCAGGAATTGGCGTCCCGGGCCATCACTGTCAATGTGATCGCCCCCGGCGCCATTGAAACGCCCATGCTGCGCGCCCATTCGGCGGAACGCAAGCAGGGCATGGCCGCGTCGACACCCCTCAAGCGTTTGGGGCAGCCAGAAGAAATAGCGGCCGCCATTGTTTACCTGGCCAGCGCAGAGGCTGGTTTCATCACCGGCACTGTCATGCACATCAACGGCGGCATCCGGATGGACTGAGCGCCAACCGGGCCGCGCCATGATGGGAAACTCTTCGATGTCCACAGCTGCTGTCAGCGTTGTCAAAGCCTACATGGCGATGCCCTGGGGTCAGTTGCATTACCGGACGGTCCCAAGCGACCCGGCCCTGCCCTTGCTGATCATGCTGCACCAGTCGCCACTGTCGTCGCGCAATTACGAGTCCTTGCTGCCACTGCTCTCAGAGCACTGCCGGCCGGTTGCGCTGGACACGCCGGGCTACGGCGGCTCCAGCGCTGTTCCCGAGCAGTGGGAGGTGGCGGATTACGCGAAGGTGGTCTGGGATATTGCCGACACCATGGGCGCAGACCGGGTGTTGGTGTTCGGCCGCGCCACGGGCGCAGTCTTTGCGCTGGAGGCGGCACTGACGCAGCCGCAGCGCGTTCTGGGCCTTGTGTTGCATGGACTTCCGGTCTACACCGATGCCGAGCGGGCGGATCGCATGCGCAGTTTTGCCCCGCCATTTCCGGCCGCAGCCGACGGGGCCCACCTGCTGGGCATCTGGAACCGAATCAAGGGCGAGTACCCCTGGATTGACCCGGAGCTGGCGACGCATTTCACCCACGATTTCTTGTCTGCCGGCTCTGACTTCGCGCGCTCCTATCGGGCCATTTGGCGCTACGACTTGCCGCAACGGGTGCTTGACGATCCGAGCTTGGCCATGTTGCTGCTGGGTGGCGGAGCCGATCGTATCGGCTACATGCATCCCCGTGCTGTGGCACTGTTGCCGCGGGCGCAAGCGCTCTGGCTTGACGGCGCGACCGACTTCGTGGCCGAACAGCAACCCGCCTTGTTCGCCAACTGCCTCACGGCCTTCATCGAGAGTTGCCTCACCGGCGATCTCGGCTCGGGCCGTGGCAACGCCAGGACCAGCTAGGTATGCCCATCCAGACCCCGGCCTCAGGCGAGCTATCCGGCCAAGTCGCGCTCGTCACAGGTGCCGCCAGCGGCATCGGCGCCGCCACGGCGCTGGCGCTGGCCGCGCGTGGCGCACATGTTGTATGCGCTGACATTCAGTCGGCTGCTGCCACCCTTAGCCAGTTGCGCGACGGCGGTGGCGCCGGCTCGGAAGTGCGCTTTGATCTGGCCAGCCGTGACAGCGTGGCCCAGGCCGTGGCACAGGCCGCGCCGGATGGCCGCATCGATATGCTGGTCGCTGCGGCCGGTATTGGTTTTTGCGGCCCACTCCTGGCCAATGACGAAGACTGGGACCGTGTGATCAACACCAACCTGACCGGTACCTTTGCCACCCTGCGCGCCGCCTGGCCTTTTCTTAAGGCCAGTGGGCATGGCAGCGTCGTGGTCGTCACCTCCATGGGTGCTTATCGCGGCGGCTTCTACTTCGGGCCTGAATACAACGCATCAAAAGCCGCCTTGATCGGGCTGGTGCGGCATTTTGCGTTGCATGGCGGCCCTGACGGGGTCCGGGTTAATGCCGTGGCCCCCGGCTTCATCGAAACGCCCTTTGTGGCGGGTCTGCCCTATGACGCGGGGGCCATCCCCCTCGGGCGTCTTGGGCAACCGGCCGATGTGGCCGAGCCGATCGCTTTTCTCTGCTCGCAGGCCGCCGGCTATGTGACCGGGACGGTGCTTCATGTGAACGGCGGGGTCTTTTTCGGATGAGTTCAGTACCTGTTTCCAGAAATGCCTCGCTGCACGGGCATGTCGCCATCGTGAGTGGTGCTGCTCGCGGTATCGGTGGCGCGGTGGCCGTGGCGCTGGCCGAGGCAGGCGCCAAGGTCGCTGTTTTTGACAGCCTGGCGGCCGACGATACGCTGGCCGCCGCCACGGAACAGGGCGCACAGTGTCGTGGCTGGCGCCTTGACGTCAGTGATGAAAAGGCGGTCAATCGTGCCGTCGCTGAAGTGGCTGCAAGCCTTGGGCCCATTTCTATCCTCGTGGCTGCTGCCGGGGTGATGCCCTCTGGCACGGTTGACTCTGCTTTGGCGCAATGGCGTCAGGTTTTGTCTGTCAATCTGGATGGCGCGCGCCATTTGGTGGCCGCTACCTATGCCGCTATGGTGGCGCGCGGCGATGGTCGAATCGTGCTGGTGTCATCGGTCGCGGCGCGCCAGGGGGGTCTGTTGGCCGGCGCTGAGTATTCGGCCTCCAAGGGGGCGCTGGTATCGTTGGGTCGCCACATTGCTCGCAATGGCGCTGCCCATGGCGTGCGCTGCAATATCGTCTCGCCCGGGGTGATCGAGACCGCCATGAACGCACAGTTGCCAAAACCGGACCCGAAAACGCTGCCAGCCCGTCGCCTTGGTACGCCCGAAGACGTTGCGGGCCCCGTGGTTTTTCTTTGTTCCGACCAGTCCAACTACATCACCGGCATCGAACTCCCGATCAACGGGGGGCAGCTGTTTTATCCCTGAGCTGCCTGCTGCGCGGTACGGCTGATTTCAGGTTTTGTGAGCGAGTTGCCGACCGCTCGGCTGCCTGGCGATGAACATGGCCGCGGCGGAGATCAGCGCTTGCGGCTGGTCGCGCTGCGGTGAGTGGCCGCAGTCAGCCAGCGTCAGCAACTCGGTGCCGGGCACGGCGGCGGCAATACCCTCAATCTGCGCCAGCGTGCCGTATTCGTCGTCCAGCCCCTGCACCGCCAGCAGCGGGCAGCGGATGGCACTGAGCTCGGTGTCAATGCGCCAGTGGCGAAAGGCGGGGTCGAGCCAGATGTCATTCCATCCCCAAAAGGCCGAGTCGGGGTCGGCATGGTAGCGGGCCAGGCGCGGGCGCAGGTCGGCGTGCAGGTAGGCCTCGCGCGCTTGGGCGATGCTGCGAATGGACAGGGCCTCTACAAAAATATGCGGCGCCAGCACAATGGTGCCGGCCACCCGCTCAGGAAAGGCGGCGGCGTGCAACAGGGCGATGGAGCCCCCGTCACTGTGGCCGAACAGCCAGGGCGGCGTTGTCAGCGTGTCCAGTCCCAGCGCCAGCAGCAGCGCGGGCAACACCTCCAGCGCCTGCCGCTGCAAAAAGTCCGGGCCCCAGTGCTCGTCGGGTGCCCGCGGCGTGGAGTGGCCGTAGCCCGGGCGCGAATAGACCAGGCCGCGAGAGCCGCTGGCGGCGCAAAAGGTGGTTGGGAAGTCGCGCCACATCGCCACTGAGCCCAGGCCCTCATGCAAAAACACCACCAGCGGCACCCCGGGCTGGCTGCTGCCGACCCACTGGTACTCGAGCTGCACCGGTTGGCCGCGCCAGACGATGTCGGCCCGGGTGGGCGCCGGGCTCATGGCTGGCCGCGTTCCAGGTCGCGCAGCTTGAAGCGCTGGATCTTGCCGGTGGCGGTCTTGGGCAGCTCGGCCAGAAAGGCGATGCTGCGCGGGTACTTGTAGGGCGCCAGCCGCGTTTTCACAAAGGCCTGCAGCGCCTCCTCGCTCACCTCTTGCCCGGCTTTGAGCACGACAAAGGCCTTGGTCTTGGTCAGGCCCTGCGCGTCGGGTACGCCGATCACGGCGGCCTCCAGCACCGCCGCGTGCTGCACCAGGGTGGACTCGACCTCGAATGGCGACACATAGATGCCGCTGACCTTGAGCATGTCGTCGCTGCGGCCGGCATAGGTGTAGCTGCCATCGGCATCGCGCACATATTTGTCGCCGCTTTTGGTCCAGGCGCCCTGGAAAGTTTCGCGTGATTTGGCCCGGTTGCCCCAGTACATCAGCGCCGCGCTCGGACCCTGGATGTAGAGGTCACCGGTCTCGCCGTCGGCCACCGGGGCGCCGTCCTCGTCGCGCAGGGCCAGCGTGTAGCCCGGTACCGGCCAACCGGTGCTGCCGTAGCGCACCCGCCCGGGCTGGTTCGACAGGTAAATGTGCAGCATTTCGGTGGAGCCGATGCCGTCGATGATGTCCACGCCCAGGTGCGCCTTGAAGCGCTCGCCCAGCTCGGCTGGCAGCGCCTCACCGGCGGATGAGGCCAGCCGCAAGGCCACGGCCGCGCGCTCGGGCAGGGCGGGCGACGCCAGCATGCCGGCAAAGCCGGTTGGCGCGCCAAAAAACACCGTGGGCTTGAGGCCGCCGACCTCACCACGCCAGCGCCGGAACGTCGCTTCGGGTGTGGGCCGTTCGGCCATCAGTATGGTGGTGGCCCCTACGCTCAGCGGAAAGCTCAGCCCATTGCCCAGCCCGTAGGCAAAAAACAGCTTGGCGGCTGAAAAGCAAACGTCCTGCTCGGTCAGGCCCAGCACGGCTGTGCCGTAAAGCTCTGCCGTCCAGTAGGGGTTGGCCTGGGTGTGCAGCGTGCCCTTGGGGCGGCCGGTGGAGCCCGAGGAATACAACCAGAAGCCCGGGTCATCCGGGCCGGTGCCGGCTGGCGCGGCCAGCGGTGCGTGGTGCGGCAGCAACTCCGCCAGCGCTTGCTCACTCGCCAGCAGCGGTTGCGTCGGGCGCGACACCAGCACCTGCTTGACCTCGTGCGGGGCCAGCGCCAGCGCCTGACGCAGCAGGGGCAGCAGCGCGGCCGACACCAACACCGCCTGCGCCCGGCTGTGGCCCAGCATGTAGGCGTAGTCCTCAGCGGTCAGCAGGGTGTTGACCGCCACCGGCACGATGCCGGCGTAAAGCGCACCCAGAAAACTCATCGGCCAGTCGCAGCAGTCGTGCATCAGCAGCAGCACCCGCTCTTCGCGGCGCAGGCCCAACGCCAGCAGGGCGGCGGCCAGCTGGCGCTGCTGCAGGGCCAGCGTGCCATAGCTCAAGGGCCCCTGGTCGTCAATGAAGGCGGTCTTGTCGGGCCGCGCGGCATTGCGCGCG
>CAJAXU010000731.1 GCA_903948045.1 uncultured beta proteobacterium
GCTGGTCAAGCCCCAGTTTGAGCTGCAGCCGGGCCAGGTGGGCAAGGGCGGTATTGTGCGAGATGCGGGTCTGTACCTGCTGGTGGAGCAGCGGCTGCGCGATTGTTGCGCCGTGCTCGGACTGCAGGTGTCTGCGTGGTTCGACTCGCCCATTGATGGCGGCGACGGCAACCACGAGTTCTTCATGTATGCCCACCGCGTGGGCGACCCGATACCCGGGAGTTAGTTCACCATGAACGTCATGTCTAAAACACCCCTGAGTCTGGAGTTTTTTCCAGCCAAGACGCAGGAAGGTGAAGCGAAGCTGCGCCTGGCGCGTCAGCAACTGTATGCCCTGAAGCCCAAATTTTGCTCGGTCACCTATGGCGCCGGCGGCTCAACCCAGGCTGGCACCTTCCAGAGCGTGCGCGACATTCTGGCCGAGGGGGTGAGTGCGGCCGCGCACTTCTCTTGCATCGGCGCCACCCGCGACTCGGTGCGTCAGGAACTGCAGGTCTTGCGCGCCATGGGCGTGCAGCGCCTGGTGGCCCTGCGCGGCGATCTGCCGGCTGAGCACGTCGATGGCGGTGAATTCCAGTACGCCAGCGATCTGGTGGCCTTTATCCGGGCCGAGACCGGCGCGCACTTCCACATCGAGGTGGCCGCCTACCCGGAGATCCACCCACAGGCAGCCACACCCACCGCCGATCTGCTGGCGCTGGCCGCCAAGGCCCGCGCTGGCGCCGACTCGGCCATCACCCAGTATTTTTACAACGTGGACGCCTACTTCCGGCTGGTGGACGAGGCCCAGGCGCTGGGCCTGACGCTGCCGATCGTGCCGGGCATCCTGCCCATCGTCAATTCGGCGCAGCTGATGCGCTTCAGTGACGCCTGCGGTGCCGAGATTCCGCGCTGGCTGCGCCTGCGGCTGCACGCCTTTGACGACGACAGCGCCGCCATCCGGGCCTTTGGCCTGGATGTGGTCACCGATTTGTGTGAGCGTCTGCTCGCCGGCGGTGCGCCCGGCCTGCACTTCTACACCATGAACCAGAGTGGGCCGACGCTGGAGATCTGCGGCCGGCTCGGGCTGCTGCCCAGTGGGCCAATGACCAGCAGCGGCCAGGCGGCCGACGAGCTGGCGCTGGCCGAAGCGGGCGCCTGAGGCGCTGAGTCAGGCCCGGGCGTCACCCCAGCGCAGCGGGCTGGTGTCGTCGCCCCGGTACAGGGTGTCGCCGTGGCGGTCGACGCAGTAGTCGGGCGAGACGATCATCTCGGTGAAGCGCATGTCGGCAGCGATGCGGGTGTACTCAAACAAGATGCTGCGCACCACCCGGGCGCCGGTGCGGATGTGGCTGCCGTGGCCGATCCAGCACGGGCCGGTGATGGTGGTGCCAGGCTCGATGCGCACGCTGGAGCCGATGTAGACCGGCCCCTCGATCTTGATCTGGTCCCAGGCGACCGAGGTGTTCAGGCCGACCCAGATGCCGGGCCGCACTTGGCGCCCGGGCATGTTCATCTGCGCCACCTCGCCGCGCAGCACCCGCTGCAACACCGACCAATAGTCGCTCACACGCCCGATATCAATCCAGTTGAAAAAGCGCTTTTGTGCAAAAAACGGCGCCTTTTGCGCCACCAGTTGGGGAAACAATTGCGAGCCTATGTCATACACCGTGTTGCTGGGCACCATATCCAGCACGGCTGGCTCAAATATATAAATGCCCGTGCTCGCCATGTTCGATTTAGCTTCCTCCGGCTTGGGCTTCTCCTGGAACATCTCAATCTGCCCGCTTTCCCCGGCCACGACCACGCCATAGCTTTGTACCTCGGCCTTGGGCACCTCCAGCGTCACCACACTGGCCAGCGCACCTTTGGCCTTGTGCTCGTGGATGGCCGCGCCAATGTCCAGGTCAATCAATGCGTCTCCGCACAGCACCAGCGTGGTCTCGTCA
>CAJAXU010000732.1 GCA_903948045.1 uncultured beta proteobacterium
GCATGCGGTACATGATGAGGGTGACAGCATCCACCCCATGCCGGTAGGCCAGCTTGATGATGATGGCTTTGGCGCTAAAAGCCACCGAGCCGATGATCGCCAACGCCAGTCCGCGCCACAAAGCGCGGCCATGCACCGCGCTCAAAAGCCGACCGCCTGGCCATCCCGCCGGGCATCACTGGCCGCCACATAGCCCTGCACCGCCGGGTCACCGGCGCGCCAGATGAACTGCCCGGCGCCAAAGTCTTGGTACGAGTCGTTGATGACCTCCATGCGGTGGCCCCTGTCGCTCAGGCCCTGCACCGTGGCCGGGTTCATGGCGGCCTCGACATTGATCTCCAGCCCGGCATTGAAGCGCCAGCGCGGCGCGTCGCAGGCCGCCTGCGGGCTTTGCCGGTAATCCAGCATGCGCACCAGGGTCTGCATATGGCCCTGCGGCTGCATGTTGGCGCCCATCACGCCAAAGCTCATCACCGGCTGGCCGGCGCGCGTCAAAAACGCCGGAATGATGGTGTGAAACGGCCGCTTGCCCGGTGCCACCTGGTTGATGCTGCCCGCCTCCAGGCTGAAGGCATGGCCGCGGTTTTGCAGGCTGACGCCAAATTGCGGCTCGACACAGCCCGAGCCAAACCCCATGTAATTGCTCTGGATGAAGCTGACCATCATGCCGCTCTCGTCGGCTGCCGTCAGGTAAATGGTGCCACCCTTGACCGGGTTACCGGCGCCAAAGTCCTGCGCCCGCTGCAGGTCGATCAGGCGGGCGCGCGAGGCCAGGTAGGCGCTGTCGAGCATCTGCGCCGGCGTGACCTGCATGCTGGACGGCTCGGCCACGTAGCGGTAGACATCGGCAAAGGCCAGTTTCATGGCCTCGATCTGCAGGTGCTGCGACGCGGCGCTGTCCAGCGGCAGGCTGGCCAGGTCAAAGTGTTCCAGGATGCCCAGGGCGATCAGCGCGGCAATGCCCTGCCCGTTGGGCGGGATCTCGTGCAGGGTGTAGCCCCGGTAGTCCTTGCCGATCGGGGTGACCCACTCCGGGCGGTAGCTGGCTAGGTCGCTGGCGCGCAAACCAGCGCCCTGCGCCCGCGCCAGGCGCTCCAGCGCCTGGGCGATTTCACCGCCATAGAACGCTTCACCTTTTGTAGCAGCAATGGCCCGCAGGCCGTGGGCTGCCGCCGGAAAGCGGAACAATTCACCGACCTCGGGCGCACGCCCAAAGGGCAGAAAGGCTTGGGCAAAACCCGGCTGGCCTTGCAGCTCAGCCACCGGCGCTGCCCACTTTTGCTGAACCACCGGGGTCACCAGGTAGCCGCGCTCGGCGATGTCGATGGCTGGTGCCATCAGGTCGGCAAAGGGCAGCTTGCCAAAGCGCTCGCTCAAGGCCGCCCAGGCGCTGACCGCGCCCGGCACCGTGACGGCGTCCAGACCGCGTTTGGGCGGATTGGGCGCACCGGCCCCATATTTGCGCGTGAAGTAATCGGGCGTCCAGGCCTGCGGCGCCCGGCCCGAGGCGTTCAGCCCCTGCAGGCCCTGGCCGTCCCAGACCAAGGCAAAAGCATCGCTGCCCAGGCCGTTGCTGACCGGCTCCACGATGGTCATGGCCGCTGCTGCCGCCACCGCTGCATCCACTGCATTGCCACCCTGGCGCAGCATCTGCAGGCCAGCCTGCGCCGCCAGCGGGTGCGAGGTCGACACCAGGTTGCGGGCAAACAGCGGCGCCCGCGTGGACAGGTAGGGGTTGTCAAAATTGAAGTTCATGCCATCAGCCTTTGAAAACTTTTTTGTGCAGCCGGCGCAGCGACCACCACACCGTCAGCGCCACCACCGGTATCGCGGCGGCGGCGCTGCTCTGTGCGCTCCAGGGCCAGCCCAAGGATTCGGCCCACTTGGCCAGATAACTGACGAGCCCGACGATGTAATAGGTGATGGCCGCCACCGACAGGCCTTCAACCGTGGACTGCAGTTGCAGC
>CAJAXU010000733.1 GCA_903948045.1 uncultured beta proteobacterium
CTCCCGGGCCCCACCCTGCGCCAGCCGTTGCAGCAAGCGCACCGTGTCGGGCAGGGGCCGGCGCGCAGCCGGTGTGCGATCGCTGGCCCGGGGCGCACGGCCCTCGTCGAGAAACAGTGCCGCACTGGCCGGGTCCTGCGCCAGGCTTGCCGCATCGATGGCCAGTGTCAGGCAGGTAAACCAGTCCAGCTCCAAGCCCTGCGTGGCGTGCTGGATGGCGGGCTGCAGCGCGTCGGCCCAGCTCAGGGTGCCGTATTTCTCTAGGGCACTGGCAAATCCGGCGATCGCCCCGGGCACGCAAATGGAGCCGTAGCCCGACACATTGCGGTTGTCCTGCACCGCAGGCCAGTCGAACCAGTCGCCGTCGTTGCCGCCTACCAGGGGGTAATCGGCCGGGTTCAGGCCGCGCGGCGCCAGCACATTGAAATCGAGGGTGTCAACAGCGCCGGTCTGGCCATCGGCGTGCAGCAGAAAGCCGCCGCCGCCGATGCCCGACAGCCAGGGCTCGACCACACTGAGCACCAGCGCCGTGACGATGGCCGCATCCATGGCATTGCCACCCCGTGCGAGCACGGCAGCGCCGGCCTCGGCGGCGTGGCGGTTTTGCGCGGCGACCAGGCCGTGGCGCGAATGGATGGCCGGTTTGTGAATGCTAAAGGTCTGCATCAGGGTTTTGGCACGAAGCGACGCGGCGCAATGGATTCGGGTGTGCGCAGCGGCACCACGAAGCGGTCACGATTGACCGAATTGGCGTGGTGGGCCGCCACCTCACCGACCGTGGCGATCCACGCGCCTGGGCTGCGGGAGACCGTGCTCAGCAACTGGTCGAGCATCCGGATGCGGTGGGCGCGACCCGAAATCCAGTCATGCACAGTCAGCATGAACAAGCCGCCCTCGGCATGCAGCGTCTCCCACTCATCGGTCCAGGTCTCCAGCACCGGGCGCGACGCTGATGGCGGCCAGTGGTCGACCCCGCCACCGAGAAATTTGAAATACACCGCATCGTCAATCGCCCACTGCACCGGCACCTCCACCACACCGCCCAGGGTGTAGGGGTTGTCAAAGCCCGACAGCGAACTGTCGTACATGCCGCGCACCTGCAGTTCGGCCATCATGTGCGGCGTCATCTCCCAGGCCGGCGACCGGAAACCCTTGGGCACCAGGCCGACTTGTCGCTGGAACAAGGCGAGCGACGCGTCGAGCGCGGCGCTGAACTCGGCGTCCGAGGTGTGCGCCACGATTTCATGGAAGAAGCCATGCAGACCGACCTCATGCCCGCCCTGCACAAAGGCCGGCAGCAGCTCAGGGTAGGCTTCGGCCACCACGGCCGGCACAAAAAATGAGCCCCGAATGCCATGCCGGGCCAGCAGGTCAAGCAGCCGCCAGATGCCCACGCGCGGCCCAAACAGGCGCTGCTCGAACTGCCCCACCAGTTTGGAAGCGGGCTGCTCGCGCAGGCCCCAGAGCAGGGGCGAATGCGCATCCACGTCGACCGTGAAACAAAAGGCGCTGCTGCGCCCTTCGGGCCAGACATAGGCCGGCCAGGGCGAGGACCGGGTCACCGGCAGGTTCATGCGTGGCACCTCATAGCGCCGATTTCTTGGTCTGGTGGACTTCCATCGACCCGATGGAGTTGCCGCCGTCAATGGTCAGCGTGGCGCCTGTGACGTAAGCGGACGCGTCACTGGCCAGGTAGAACAGACCGTTACGCACATCCGAGGCCGAGGTGGTTCGGCCCAGCGGAATGGCAGCCACGGTCTTTTGAATGTGGGCCTCGGTGAGCGGACTCACCGCACTGCCGGCCATGAAGCCGGGCTCCAGGGTATTGGCGCGAATGCCGTACTCGGCCAGCTCCACGCCAAAGCCCTTGGTCAGCCGGTCCAGCGCCGTCTTGGAGGTGCAATAGGGCACCACGGTGCGCCGCATCTTGCGCGAGGCGCCGGACGAAATGTTGATGATGGAGCCCTTGATGCCCTTGGCAATCATCTGGATCGCCACGCCCTTGGTCAGGATGTAGGGCGCCCGCAGGTTGATGGCAAAGATCTCGTCGAATTCCTGGGTCGAGATGTCCAGCAAAAAACCGCTCGGGTAAATGCCGGCGTTATTCACCAGCACGTCGGCGGCACCCCAGCGTCGGCCGACTTCGGCCACCAGGGCATTGATCGAGGCCTCATCGGTCAGGTCAGCCGCCCAGGCAAAGCTTTTACCGCCCAAGCCGGTCTGGCCAGCCAACTCGGCCAGCGCAGCCTCCGACCGATCGGTCAGGCACAACTCACAACCAGCCTCCTGGAAAGCCGCCACGATCCAGCGCCCGATCACGCCGCAGGCGCCCGTGATCAGCACCCGTTTACCGGCCAGGTCAGAAAAATAGTCCATGATTTACTCCTAGTGCAGTCGTGGGTCGTACCGGTCGCGCAAGGCGTCGCCGATCAGGTTGATGGCAAGCACCAGGGTGAACAGGCACAGACCCGGAAAAGTAGCAATCCACCAGGCGTTGCCAAGGTAGTTGCGGCCGGTGCTCAGCATCGAGCCCCAGCTGGCGGTGGGGGGTTGCACGCCCAGGCCCAGGAACGACAGACCGGCCTCAAACAACACCATCAGGCCGAACTCCAAGGTCGCCACCACAATCACGGCGCCCAAAATGTTGGGCAGCACGTGGCGAAACAGGATGCGCACCGGCCCCGCCCCCATCAGGGTCGCCAGCCGCACATAGGGCGTGTTGGCAATGCTGAGCGTCTGGCCGTAGGCGACCCGCGCGTAGCGGGGCCAGCGTGTCAGCGCCAGCACCACGATCACATTCACCAGCCCCGGGCCCAGCACCGCCACCGTGATGATGGCCAGCAGGATGGCCGGCACCGACAGAAAGATGTCCACCACCCGCATCACCAGCACCTCCACCCAGCCACGCAGGTAACCGGCCAGCATGCCCAGCACCACACCCACCGTGCCGGACAGCAACGCTGCCGTGAAGGCCACGGCCAGCGACACCCGCGCACCATGAATCAGCCGGCTGAGCAAATCACGGCCCAATTCATCGCTGCCCAGCCAGTAGTGAAAGGCGCGGGAGGTGGTGCCGGGCGGCTTCATGCGCCCCAGCAGGTTTTGCGCGTTCGGCTCGTAGGGTGCGATCAGCGGTGCCGCGATGGCAGCCAGCACAAACAGCACGATCACCGTGACCGGCAGCCAGAGGGCCAGATTCACCGGCCGGCGGCGCGGCTGCACAGCCGCTGTGAGCGCCTGCACCTTCATCGCCGCACCCCGTCAAGCCGGATGCGCGGGTCCACCGCGCTGTACAGGATGTCCGCCAGCAGATTGAGCGCAATGGTGACAAAGGCCCCCATCAGCACCACGCCCTGCACCACCATGAAGTCGCGCGACAGAATGGATTGCACCGTGACCTGTCC
>CAJAXU010000734.1 GCA_903948045.1 uncultured beta proteobacterium
AATCTCTGCATCCAGTACGTTAGTTATATATCAACAATACGTAAAAACAAATATAAGTGTAAGACAGGCTTGGTTGAATAAAATTTGTGAAAAAATATTGCTAATTGAAAATAGGGAAGCAAGGCAGCAATCGTTGAAAAATAAGGCAGCAGAAAATACCAAAACTAAGCGAAAAATAGCTAATGGAGTGAAAAAAAATTTAGCAGACAACGATGAATGTCCTTATTGCGGCTGTGAACTGACAACATTTTTTCATGCTGACCACATCTACCCTGTCGCAAAAGGGGGAGAGTCTACTAAAAGAAATATGGTTTTGGTATGTGTTGATTGCAACTCAAAGAAAAGTTCACTGACGTTGCAAGCTTTCATAAAAAAATATAACCTAAATAGAGACAAGATTGAAAATCGACTAGAGGCGCTTGGTAAAGACTTCTAATGAAAATGGTAGTAAACCTTGTAAAGGAAAACCTTGAACATACAAGAGGATGTGAAGTGGTGCTGTACAAGCATGGGGATAGTAAACGTTGGCAATCGCGTTCCAAATTAAAAGATTTGAAGGGTAATCGGGGTCGGATTTCAATTAAATCCTAGGAATACCACACAAGCCGTGCAGCGCAAGAGGTGCTACGCGCCGGTTCAAATGTCCTGCCGGTGCCGTGTCCGCAGCAATACCGCCAGCCCGACGCCAGCCACCCCGATCAGCACCAGCGGAAAACCCAGCGTGGGTGACCAGTCGATCAGCGCGCCCGAGAACGACGAGGCGGCTAGGCCGCCCAGGGTGTAGGTGAGCACCAGCACGGCGGTGCTGTTGACCAGGGTGATGCCTTTTTCGCGGGCGCCGATGTCGATCATGGCCATGGTGTACAGGCTGCCGCCGGCACCGCCCCAGATGAACACAATGGGCCAGACCAGCCAGGGCGCCTGGGGCACCAGCGGCACCAGCGCGGCAGCGGCCAGGGTGACGCCGGCGCAGACCAGCATCACGCTGCGCCGGCCGCGGGCTTGGTCGTCAAAGCGGTCGGCCAGCAGGCCAGCGGGCAGCATGGTGAGCGCGCTGCCCAGCCCGATGCAAGACACCAGCAGCGCGGCCGTTGCGGCGCTCAGACCCAGCGCCAGCCCGTACAGCGGCAGGATGGAGGCAATACCGCTCTCAAAAAAACCGCCCATAAAGCCGGCCAGCATGATGATGGGGTGCGCCAGCAGCGCATGCCAGACACCGCCCAAGCCGACGCGGGCGCTGTGCGCGTCGTCAGCTCGCGGCAGCGGCGGAATCAGCAGGCTCCAGGCCAGGCCGGTCAGCAAAAAGCCGATCACCCACCACAGCGCGTGCGGGTTGTCGGTGCCCAGCCAGGCCAAAACCGCCGGCCCGATGACGAAGGTGAAGCCGACCAGGGTCTCAAAAATGCCCACATAGCGGCCGCGCTGGCCTGGCGGCGAGAATTCGGCAATCAGCGCCTCGGCCAGCACCCAGCGTAAGCCCGCGGCCGCACCCGACACCAGCTTGAGCACAAACCACACCGCCAGCGCATCGGTCAGGGCAAAACCGACGGCGGCCAAGGCGGGCAGGGCGGCGGCCAGCCACAGGGTGGCGCGTCGGCCCAGCCGCTGCGTCACGGCCGAGGCAAACGGTGTCACCAGGAACATGCCCAGGTAGCCGGTGGCGGCAAACAGGCCGGCCACCGAGGTTGACACGCCCGCCGTTTTGAGTTGAAACAGCAGCATCGGCAGCAGCATGAAGTAGCCAATCAGCTCGACAAAGGTCGAGCCAAAAATGCTCACCAGCCCCCGCGTGGCGCCTGCCGGGCGGGTCATGACTGGCGGCTCATGGCTGACGCGCCGACAGCACGGCTGTGGCCACCTCGGCAAAGCCGGCGCCGCGCTCGGCCACCGTCACGTAGCGCGGCCGGTGTGAAAGCTGCCCCGCCACGCCCAGGATATTGGCGACACCCACACTGTGGGCAAAGTGCTGGAACATCACCTGGTCATTGGCCGAATCGCCCACGTAGGCCCATTGCGCCAGCTCGGCGTCCAGCTCCCGCCGGTACAAGTGCTGCACGATCCAGCGCGCGCCTGAGAGTTTGTTGTGGCTGCCGTACCAGCCGTTGATGTGGATGCTGCTGACGGTGGCCGTCATGCCCTCGGCCTGCATGATCTGCACCACCTGCGCGATCTGCTCGGGCGCCAGGTGGTTGAACTCGCTGTGGTCAATGGCGATATCGGTCTCGCGCCCGGGCGAGTCTTGTGCCAACGTAGCGCCGGGTACCTCGCGCAGCAGGCGCTGTGCCACGGCCTGCATGCGTTGGAAGTTACTGGCCCGAGTGCTGGCATCCTGTTGGTATAGCTTTGATAGCAAACTATCTAATGCTGGCGTGGCCTGGAGGCCTATTTTGTTATGAATAAAGGCCACGGCACCGTTCTCCGCCACCATAGCATCCACCGGCCAGGTTTGGGCAAACGGCGCACACCAGCCGATGGGGCGGCCGGTGATGGCGATCACCGTCAGCCCGGCGGCCTGCAGGGCGTGCAGGGCCGCCAGCGCATCGGGCGTGATGGCACCGTCGGTGGTCAGGGTGTCGTCAATGTCGGTGAACACGCCGGTCAAGGCGCGCCGATCGGCTGCCGGCCAGTGTTGCAGGGGGGTCATGGATGCCCGTTCAAGCCGGGCAATTCAACCCGCACTGCCCAGTGCCAGCCCGGCGTGCTCGCGCAGCGGGTGGAAGTGGATTTTGGGGAAGCGCTCCTGCGCCAGCCGCACGTCGTAGGGCGAGGTGCACAGGTAGGCCAGGGTGTTGGCGGCGTCCAGCGCCATGCGCATGGGGTAGGCATCGCAAAAAGATTTCAGCTCGGCCGGCGTGTCGGCTGTGATCCAGCGTGCGCCGGTGTACTGGCTGCCCTCTAGGCGAATGTCGGCGTCGTTCTCGCCTTTCAGGCGGTGCTGCTCCACCTCTAACTGCAGCTGC
>CAJAXU010000735.1 GCA_903948045.1 uncultured beta proteobacterium
CGACCCCAACCTGCAGAACATCCCGGTGCGCACCGCAGAGGGGCGGCGCGTGCGCGAGGCCTTTGTGGCGCCGCCGGGCTGCCTGATTGCCAGTGCCGACTACAGCCAGATTGAGCTGCGCATCATGGCCCACCTCAGCGGCGACGCCGCGCTGGTGCTGGCTTTCCATGACGGCATGGACGTGCACCGTGCCACCGCGGCCGAGGTGTTTGGCGTTGGCACCGATCAGGTCACCAGCGAGCAGCGGCGCTATGCCAAGGTGATCAACTTCGGCCTGATTTACGGTATGAGCGCCTACGGCCTGGCGCGCAGCCTGGGCATCGACAACACCGCGGCCAAAAACTACATCGAGCGCTACTTTGAGCGCTACCCCGGCGTCAAGCGCTACATGGATGAGACCCGGCAGCAGGCCAAGAACCAGGGCTATGTGGAAACCGTGTTTGGCCGGCGGCTCTACCTGCCCGAGATCAACTCACCCAACGGGCCGCGCCGCAGCGGCGCCGAGCGCGCCGCCATCAACGCCCCGATGCAGGGCACCGCCGCAGACCTGATCAAGCTCAGCATGGTCAAGGTGCAGCAGGTGCTGGACGCCGAGCAACGCGCCACCAAGATGATCATGCAGGTGCACGACGAGCTGGTGTTCGAGGTGCCCGAGGCCGAGGTCGATTGGCTGCGCCACGAGGTGCCGCGCCTGATGGCCGGTGTGGCGCAGCTGCGGGTGCCGCTGCTGGCCGAGATCGGCGTTGGGCTGAACTGGGAGAAAGCCCATTGAAGCCGGCCCTGCCTGAGGCGAGCGGCCGCATTCCGGGCCGGCGCCTGCTGCACTCGCCCGGCCCGACACCGGTGCCAGAGGAAGTGCTGTGGGCCATGAGCCGCCAGCCGATGGACCTGGGTGACCGGCGCGGCGACGAGACCATCGCCGCCTGCGAGGCCGGCCTGCGCCGGCTGCTGCAGACCGACGCAGCCGAGGTGTTTCTGTACGCCTCCAATGGCCACGGCGTCTGGGAAGCGGTGGTGGAGAACCTGTTGCCCCTGGGCGGCACGGCCCTGGTGCCGGGCACCGGGCATTTCTCCGAGTCCTGGGCCGAGCAGACCGAGGCGCTGGGGCGCCGGGTGCTGCGCACCCCCTGGGTCCCCGGACGGCCGATCGACCTGAGCGCGCTGGCGCAGGCCTTGCGCGACGACGTGCTGCAAACCATTCGCGCAGTGTTTGTGGTGCATACCGACACCTCCAGCGGCGTCAGCACCGATCTGGCTGCGCTGCGCGCCGCGATGGACGCCACCGGCCACCCGGCGCTGCTGGTGGTGGACGTGGTGGCCTCGCTCGGTGCGGCGCCGTTCGCCATGGACGCCCTGCGTGCCGATGTGGTGGTGGGTGCCTCGCAAAAAGGGCTGATGTGCCCGCCCGGCATCGGCCTCGTCGCCGTCAACGCGGCGGCGATGGCGCAGGCGCGGGCCAACCCGGCACCTCGCTACTACTGGGACTGGGTGCGCCGCCTGAGCGAGCGTTCGTACCACAAGTTTTGCGGTACCGCGCCGCAGACGCTGGTGGCCGGGCTGGAGGCGGCGCTGGGCCTGCTGTTTCGAGAGGGGCTGGCGCAGGTGTACGCGCGCCATCGGCTGCTGACGCGCGCGGTTCATGCGGCGGTCGAAGGCTGGCGCAGCGCCGGAGCGGTCGATTTCTTTGTGCCCGACCCGGCCGACCGCTCGGTCTCCGTGACCACTGTGCTGTTGCCGGCTGGCACCGATGTGGACGCATTGCGGCAGGTGGCGCGCGAGCAGTTTCAGGTGGCCTTTGCTGGCGCGCTCGGGCCGCTGGCCGGGCGCGCTTTCCGCATCGGCCACCTGGGCGACCAGAACCCGGCCTCGATGCTGGGCTGCCTGGCTGGGGTGGAGGGTGCCTTGCTCGCGCAGGGCATTCCGATTGGCCGGGCGGGGCTGGCGCGGGCCGTGGCGGTGTTCCAGAACGCCGGTGGATAACCCTCAGGACGCGCAAAATCTGCCGGCCAGTCTAGACTTCGGGGTTTTCTCGCCTGCCTTTTCAACCTCAACCCCTGACCTGGAGACACTGTTATGCACCCCAACGACCTCGAAAAAGACCTGAACGCCCTGTTGCCTGGCCAGTCCACGGCCGCCGGCGCCACGCGCCGCACCGCGCTCAAAGTGGCGTTGGGGGTGGGCTACGCCGCCAGTGCCGCGCCCATCATGGCGCAGACCGCCATCAAAACCCCGTCCGATGGCCTCACCACCGGTGAGATCAGCTTTGACGTGGCGGGCTTCAAAGTGCCGGCGTTCTTTGCCGCCCCGGCGGGCAAGACCAATCTGCCGGTGGTGCTGGTGGTGCACGAGATTTTTGGCGTGCATGAGTACATTGCCGACACCTGCCGGCGCTTCGCCCAGGCTGGTTACCTCGCCATCGCGCCCGAGTTCTTTGCCCGCCAGGGTGACCCCTCCAAATACGGCGAGATGGCCAAGCTGATGAGCGAGGTGGTCTCCAAGGTACCGGATGCACAGGTGCTGGCTGACCTGGATGGCGCGGTCAAATGGGCCGGCGCCAACGGGGGCGATACGGCCCGCGTCGCGGTGACCGGCTTTTGCTGGGGCGGTCGCATCACCTGGCTGTACGCCGCCTATGGCCCGGTGCGCGCTGGCGTGGCCTGGTATGGCCGGCTGGTCGGCGCCCCGAGCGAGCTGCTGCCGAAAAACCCGATTGATCTGGCCACCTCGATGCGCGCGCCGGTGCTGGGCCTGTATGGTGAAAAAGACGGCGGCATCCCGCTCGACAGCGTGGACAAGATGAAGGCTGCGCTGGCCACTGGCACCGCCGCCTCCAAGGCCGCGCAGTTTGTGCTGTACCCGGACACCGGGCACGCCTTCCATGCCGACTACCGGGCCAGCTACCGTCAGGGCCCGGCAGATGACGGCTGGAAGCGCTGCCTGGCCTGGTTCAAGGCCAACGGCGTGGCCTGAGATGCTGCTGGCTGCCATTCTGACCGGGACCCTGCTGGCAGGGATTGGCAGTGTCTGGTTGGCAGCGTTATTGAGTTTTGGCGTGCTGTCGCGCTACACCCAGCACATGCTGAGTATGGCCGCCGGTGCGCTGTTGGCCACCGCATTCATGCACCTGTTGCCAGAGGCCTTCGAGAGCCAGGCCGGCGCGCAAGACCTGTTCATGACGCTGCTGGCCGGTTTGGTGTTCTTTTTTCTGCTCGACAAGGCGGAGCTCTGGCACCACGGCCATGAGCACCACCACCACCACGACCCGCATGATGAGCACAACCATGGTCATGACCACGGCCGCGACCATAGCCACCCCCCGTTCGCCGGCACCTGGGCGGTGCTCACCGGCGACAGCGTGCATTGCTTTGGCGATGGCGTGTTGATTGCCTCAGCCTTTGTGGCCGACCTGCGTCTGGGCGCGATTGCCGCCCTGGCGGTGCTGGCGCACGAGGTACCACACCACATGGGCGACCTGATGGTCTTGCGCCAGAGCAGCAGCAACCGGCAGGCGGCTCTGCTCAAGGTGTCGTTGGCCGGCGCGGTGACGGCGCTCGGTGGTTTGCTCGGTTACTGGCTGGTCGACCAGTTGCATGACTACCTGCCGTACTTTCTGGTGGTGGCCAGCAGCAGTTTTGCCTATGTGGCGCTGGCCGACCTGATTCCGCAATTGCAAAAGCGCTTGAGCGCGCGCCAGACGGCCGCCCAGATCATCTGGTTGTTTACCGGCATGGCGCTGGTGACCCTGGTCAGTGGCTTGGCGCACGGCCACTGAGGCAGGGGCCTGGCCCGGCGCGGCGTTTCAGCCCTGAGCCACCGGCCGTGCCGGGTCGCTGCACCACTCGCTCCAGCTGCCGGCGTACAGGCCTGCCCGGCCCAAGCCGGCGATTTCCATGGCGATGACATTCGGCACAGCGCTGACGCCACTGCCGCAGTGGTGCACCACGCTGGCCGGGTCGCGCCCGGCCAACAGCTGTTCGAACTCCTGGCGCAGCACGGTCGCTGATTTGAATTTGCCTTCGCTGTCGAAATTGAGGCCAAAAGGCCGGTTCAGCGCGCCCGGGATGTGGCCCGCCACGGGGTCCAGCGGTTCCACTTCGCCCCGAAACCGGGGCGCGGCCCGCGCATCGATGACGCACTGGCTCACCCGGCCCAGCTGTTCTGCTATTGTTTTTGTAGTTACTAGTTCAGTAGCCACGGGGGCTAGAGGGTATTTTGGCTTGAAAGCCAGGGCTGCGTCCGGCGCCAGGCTGGCGTCGGCGGGCAGGCTGTCGACGGCGCCGCCCAGCGCCTGCCAGGCCTGCAGGCCACCATCAAGCACGGCCACGGCCTCATGCCCCAGCCATTTCAGCATCCACCACAGGCGGCCGCAGTAGTTGGCGCCCTGGCGGTCGTACACCACCGCCTGCATGCCGGGCGTCAGGCCGGTGTTGCCCAGCCAGACCGCAAACTGTTCGCGCGAGGGCAGGGGATGGCGCCCACCTGAGGCAGCATCAGGCGCGCCCTTGGTGGCGCTCAGGTGCCGGTCCAGATCGGCGCGCACCGCACCGGCAATATGCAGCTGTCGGTACTGCTGGTCGCCCGCGCCCGGCTGCATCAGGTCGAAGCTGCAGTCAAACACCCGGCAGGGCTGGCCGCTGGCCAACAGGGCTTGCAGCTCGGGGGCAGAGATCAAGGTGGTGTGCATAGCGGGTCCTTCCAGGTGGGGGTTAATGTTCTTCGGCCGGCGTCTGGCCCAGGGCGCGCGTGCGCAGCACAGTGGCAGCGATCCCGCTGGCCATGATCACACCCATGCCAGCCCAGCCCAGCAGCGGAATCTGGTCACCAAACAGCACCAGGCCGTACAGGGCGCCCAGCACGATGCCGGCGTACTGCAGGTTGGCCACCAGGAGGGTGGAGCCGCGGCTGTAGGCGCGCGTCATGCACCACTGGCCCAGCGCGGCCAGGATGCCGATCGGCACCAGCCAGGCGGTTGCCTGCCAGGGCACTGCGGACCAGGGCGTCACCTCGGTGACGGCCATGCCAACCAGACCGGCAACCATCGAGCCGGCGGAAAAATAAAACACCGTGCGCAGTTCGGGCTCGCCGATTCGACCTAAACCCGTCACCTGCAAGTAGGCCAGCGCTGCAGTCAGGCCTGACAGCAGCCCGACCACGCCGGCAAACAACTGCTGCTGGTCCAGGGTGGGCCGCAACATCATCACCACGCCGGCAAAACCCGACAGCACCGTGACCAGCAGCGGGCCTTGGCTTGACGAGCGGCCATATAACAGGGCGCCGCCGCAGATAAAGGCACCAATCCAGATGCTGCTCATGTAGTTGAGCGTCATGGCGGTGGCCAGCGGCAAATGGGCAATGGCATAAAACCAGGCGCCCAGTGACAGGGTGCCGACCAAGCTGCGCCAGGCGTGCAGGCCAGGCACGGTGGTGCGAAGCGACACACAGTTCGCCCGCAGCAGCACGGCCATGAACAAGACACTGACCGTGCCGCGGTAGAACACCAGTTCTGAAACGCTGAAGCTGGCACCAGCGATTTTGATGCCGACGCTCATGGTGGCGAAAAACAGCGCAGCCAACAGCACCCATAAGGCCTGCATCAGCTTAACACCGCCATTTGCCGTCGGTACCAGTCGTGAAAATGCTGCATGCCGTCTTCCATCGGGCTCTGGTAGGGCCCGACCTCGTTGTCGCCGCGTTGCAGCAGGGCGCGCCGGCCGGCGTCCATGCGCTCGGCAATCTCGTCATCTTCCAGGCAGGTTTCCATGTAGGCGGCCTGTTGTGCCTCGACAAATTCGCGCTCGAAGGCGGCAATTTCTTCCGGGTAATAAAACTCGACCTGGTTCAGCGTCTTGTCCACCCCCATGGGGTGCAGGGTGGAGACCGTGAGCACGTGGGGGTACCACTCCACCATGATGTGCGGGTAATAGGTGAGCCAGATGGCGCCCTGGCTGGGCGGCTGGCCGCCCCGATAGGCTTGCAGCGCATCTTGCCAGCGCTGGTAGACCGGGCTGCCGGCCGCACCGCCCGGTCGGGCCAGGCCGACGGTCTGCACCGAGTAGTGTTCCTTGAACTCCCAGCGCAGGTCTTCGCAACTGACAAAGCCGCCCAGCCCGGGGTGAAAGGGGCCCACGTGGTAGTCCTCCAGATACACCTCGATAAAAGTTTTCCAGTTGTAGTTGCACTGGTGCAGCTCGACCCGGTCCAGCACGAAGCCCTTGAAATCAAGCGCGGCGCGCGGCCCCATGCTGGCCAGATCGGCTGTGATGTCGCGCCCGTTGTCCTCAAACAGCAGGCCGTTCCACTCGCGCAGGGGGTAATTCTTCAGGTTCAGGCAGGGGTCGTGCGGAAAATGCGGCGCCCCCAACAGCGTGCCGGCTTGGGCGGCGGTGACGCCGCTGTAGGTCCAGCGGTGCAGGGGGCAGACGATGTTGCCGGCGGCCGACCCCGGCTGGGTGGTGTGCACCGAACCGCGCCCTTGCAACATCAGGGCCTGGCGATGGCGACAGACGTTCGAGACCAGCTCGATGCCGCTGGGCGTTCGCAGCAGGGCGCGGCCGTGTCCCTCATGCGCCAGTGTGGCGTAGTCACCTACGGCCGGCACGCTCAGCGCATGGCCGACATAGCGCGGCCCGTTCCGGAACAGGAGATCTTGCTCGCGCTGGTACAGCGCAGCATCGAAGTAGCTTGAAACTGGTAGTTGGCCGGTGGCCCGCTGCAGTTGAAGACTTAAATCAGACATGGGTGACCTGACCTAAAGACTCCCCACAGGGAGATGCGCCGTAGCGCGGTAAACAAAAAACGGCCTGGGCCGGAACACGAAGAACCATTGTACCTGCCGGGTACCGCTCGCTGACACCGCGCGATTCACCGGCAGAATTTGCACTTATGATGCAACATTCTCGTGCGCGCGGCCGATCCAGGCGCGGTGCTGACCATGATGTGTGTCCCCAGGCCGCCAAGGAGCCGTCCCGATGATCTCGAAATTTTTGCGCCTGTGGGCTTTGGCCTCTGCCCTGCTAGGCGCCACGGTGCTCCCGACCACCGCGTTGGCGCAACAGCCCAGCTACAGCTTCTCGCCAGTGCCGCAGTACGGCATTGGCCTCACGGCAGGTTACTGGAACCCGATCCTGGACTATGTCTCCGAGAAAAGCGGCGTCAAGCTGAACCTCAAACTCAGCCGCACCTCGGCCGACACCACGGCCTATGTGCTGGCGCGCGAGGTTGACTTTATTTTCAGCAACCACCTGTTCAGCCCGGAGCGTGACAGCTTGGGCTGGAAAGTATTTGGCCGGCGCCAGATGCCGCCGTTGTTTTCCCAAATCGTGGTGCCGGCCGACTCGCCCATCACCGATCTGGCGCAGCTCAAGGGCAAGGAGGTGGCCTTTGCCG
>CAJAXU010000736.1 GCA_903948045.1 uncultured beta proteobacterium
ACGCATCGAGCGCCGAAGGTTCGTCAATGCCTGCCGCCGTCGCGGTAGCTGATCAAACCCTTGCGCAGCACTTTTATATGCCAAATAGGCCGCTAGCCCTCGTAGAACGTGCGCAAGCAGCTATCAATAAAATAGCAAATCAATTGCCACTAAGCAAGGGAATGCAGACATCCGATGCGCGGATCAGCCGCTCAGAATCAGCGCAGCCCATGAAATCCAGAGGACGAGTCTTCGAGGTAGGTTTGGAGAAACGGCAACCGAACGGCAACCAGAGCGCTGTTAAAAGCCAGAAAGAAGAAAGGACTTACAACCTTTCGAATGTAAGTCCTTGATTCATTTGGTGCGGCTGGCAGGAATTGAACCCACGACCCCTTGGTTCGTAGCCAAGTACTCTATCCAACTGAGCTACAGCCGCGAAGGCTCGAATTGTAGCATGCCGGTTTCGGGCTACGGATCGCTTCAGGGCTCCCGGCTGACGTCAAGATCAAGTTCCACCAGCACTGCGGCCAGCACCACCTGCTCGCCCAGAGCGGTGTGCAGCGCCCGCACCCGACCCGCAGCGCCAGCAGTCAGCCACATGTCCATCTTCATGGCCTCCACGCAGACCATCGGCTGACCGGCCGCCACCGTGTCGCCCACCGCCACCTGCACCCGGCTCACGCGCCCGGCCACCGGCGCGCGCGCAAGATTAAGGTCCAGCGCGGCATCGGCCTGCGGAAACGGCGACACCTCGCTGAACACAAAGCTGCCAGCGGCCATGCCGATATGTAGCTCAAAACCGTCCCAAGCCATGTCAGCCCTACGTTTTACGCTATCAATTTCATAGTTAATGGCATGCTCATCAAGGCAGACGCCACGCAGCGCGTGCAGCTTGCCGCTCAGCGTCAGGTGCAGCTCGTCGGTGGCCAGGCTGTGTACACGCAGGCTTTGCGTCTGCTCGCCGCAGCGCAGGCTGAGGTCAAAGGCCGCCACGCTGCTGGCGCGCCAGCTGCTGCCATGGCGCCGCACCAGCGCGGCGGCGGCCACGCACCAGGCCACATCGTCCGGCACCGGGCGCAGCAGCAGCGGCTCGCCGTCAATCAGCCACTGGTCCAGCAGCGCGGTGTGCATGCGGGCTTCTCGAAACGCCGGGTGGTCCAACAGCGCCCGCAAAAAGCCGCCGTTGTGCCGCAGGCCCAGCAGGGGCATGCGGGCCAGTACCGCGCGCAGGCGACGAATGGCCTCGTCCCGGTCGCGGCCATGGGCAATCACCTTGGCCAACAGCGGGTCGTACCAGGGGCTGACGGTGCTGCCCTGGGCGATGCCGCTGTCCAGGCGCACGCCGGCTGGCAGCGGCTGCGGCGGACGCCAATGCAGCACAGTGCCGGTCTGCGGCGTAAAGCCGGCGTAGGGGTCTTCGGCGTAGAGACGTACCTCGATGGCGTGGCCGCTGTGGCGGATGTCGGCCTGCGCCAATGGCAAGGGCTCCCCCGCCGCCACCCGCAGTTGCCAGGCCACCAGATCGAGCCCTGTCACAAGCTCGGTCACCGGGTGCTCCACCTGCAGCCGGGTGTTCATCTCCAGAAAATAGTGGCAGCCGTCTGCATCCAGCAGAAACTCGACCGTGCCGGCGCCGCAGTAGTCCACCGCCAGCGCCGCCGCCACGGCGTCGCGGCCCATGGCCTCGCGCAGCGCGGCCGACACCACTGGCGACGGGGCTTCTTCAATCACCTTTTGGCGGCGGCGCTGGGCGGTGCAGTCGCGCTCGCCCAGGTGCACGGCGTGGCCATGGGCATCGGCAAACACCTGCACCTCAATGTGGCGGCCGCGCTCGATCAAGCGCTCCAGCATCAGGGTGCCGTCGCCAAAGGCGTTGTGGGCTTCGCGCCGGGCGGCGTCCAGCGCAGCGGCCAACTCGGGCAAGGCATCGACCCGGCGGATACCACGGCCGCCACCACCGGCCACGGCTTTCACCAGCAGCGGGAATCCCAGCCGGGCAGCCTCGGCCGTAAGTGTTCCATCATCTTGCGCATCGCCCAGGTAACCGGGGGCACAGGGCACGCCGGCGGCCAGCATGCGGCGCTTGGCCTGCGCCTTGTCGCCCATGGCCCGCATGGCGGCCGGCGGCGGGCCGATGAACACCAGGCCGGCATCGAGACAGGCCTGGGCAAAATCGGCGTTCTCGCTCAAAAAACCGTAGCCCGGGTGCACCGCGTCGGCGCCGGTTTTGCGCGCGGCGGCCAGCAGGGCCTCAATGCTCAGGTACGACTCGGCGGCCGGCGCCGGGCCGATGCGCACCGCCACGTCGGCCAGCTGCACATGGGGCGCATCGGCATCGGCATCGCTGAACACCGCCACCGTGCCATAGCCCAGGTCTTGGGCGGTGCGGATGATGCGGCAGGCAATTTCGCCGCGGTTGGCGATCAGGATTCGCGAAAAGCTCATAGCCGGGCCACGCCAAAGGTGTTGGGCCGCAGTTGCCGCGCCTGCGCCTCGTCCGCCAGCGCCAGGCACAGGCCCAGGTAGCGGCGTGTGTCGCGCGGGTCGATGATGCCGTCGTCCCACAGCCGCGCGGTGCCAAACAGCGCGGTGGATTCGGCGTCGAGCCGCTGGCGAAGGCCGTCCGACATGGCCTGCAAGGTGGCCTCGTTGACCGCCGTGCCGGCGCGGCCGAGTTTGGCCCGGTTCACGATGTCCATCACGCCGGCTG
>CAJAXU010000737.1 GCA_903948045.1 uncultured beta proteobacterium
CGACCACAATCACTTTGCCTTCGTAAATCTGTGTGAGATTATTGCCAACGGTCACCGAGACCTTCAGGTTCGCAATATCGTTTTGCATCAGTAGGGGTATGTTATTTTCTGCAACGATAAATTGCACATTAATTGGGTCGATTTGCGTAATCGTCACCATTGCACCTGTCGTTGAGGTAGCGGTTGAGTGCGTCGCTACCCCCGTCACAGCGCAGCAGCGTCGCATGCTGGTTATTGCGCTCCAACCAGAGGCCATAGGCGCTACGGGCGGACACGGCGATCGTCACACCGGGCTGGTCCACGTCAGCCACGCACGTCAAGCGCGACCCAGGCGGGACCAAATAACTGGCTTCGATCTCGCAGTACGCCGCGCTGAAGGCTGTGGCCTGTGCACGCAGCGGGTCGGCGCCGAACAGCCCAATGTCCCACGTGTCCGTACCGGCAGCATCGGCCAATAACCCCGGGTTGGCAAACGGCACCAATTGCAGGGTCACACCCAGCAGCCTGGCGATTTCAGCCGCCATGCTGGGTGCCACGCCCACTGGATCACCGCTTTCGGTCTTGCCCGTGACCAGTAGGAAGTTACTTATGTTGATGCCGGCACGCAGCACGCCACGTGGTGCGAGTTGTTGAACCACCAGGGGGTTGGGTGTAGGGTTTGAGGTTGACATGGTGCAGTTGTGAGCTAAGGCGGAGGAAGGCCAGAAGTTTGATTTGGATGACTGAGCGGTCGTCAATCCAGCAAGTGTCCTGTTTTGACAAGGATTACACACCCCTCGACACTGAACGGCTGGTGTTGGCTCAGGTGGGGACTGCGAATCCAGCTGCCCTGAGGGTAGCTTCCATGCTCGTCCGAAAATACGCCTTCGACGACATAGATCTCCTCTCCACCAAAGTGGCGGTGAGGATTGAAATAGGTTCCTGGTGCCCATCGCACCATGGCCGTGTGTGTGGTGCCGAATTCAGACAGGGGCATGACCATCAGTCCGTCCACCATGCCGCGGAACCATGGCGATTGACGCGTGTGGACCACAACCCGATCACTGTCATCGGGTGAAAGGTGCCGAAGCTTCACAAACAGGGTGCACCCGTCTTCAGAAAAAGGCGCATGGCTGGAGCCTGGGGGGTTTTTCAAGTAGGTGCCGGGCCCGTAGTCTCCAAGCTCGTCGCTCAAAGTGCCACTGAGCACCAGAATTTCTTCCCCAAGCCCGTGCTCATGCAAATCAAACTTCGCACCCGCACCGTACCGAACGATGGAAGTGGCGCGTGCCACCTCACCACCATTTCGCTCCAGAAGCCTGCGGTGGACCAAGGGTGACGGAGATAGCTGCCACGGCAAGGTGTGGCCATTGACGACACAGCGCTGAGACAAATCAGCGTTGAGCAAGAGGGTGTTCATCGAAAGATCGTTCATTGCGCCTATGCTAAGGCAGCTTGAGCACCCAGCCAACGTAGCCAATGTAAATTGACACGTCAGATTGACGCGGTCGACCCAGTCTAACCCTCCTCCGCATGTGAGAACTGTTGGCGTCCTCGTGGGCCTGATGCGATTGGGCGTCATTTTCAAATCATAATTTGATATGATTAACGCATGGATTCATATCGTCGCTGGATTTGGCAGCTACCCGAGTGGCCATCGCTGGTGTTCGACGCCCAGCGCGTGCAAGACCGCTTAGCTGCGGCCAGGAAATCCCAAGGGATCCTTCTCGGAAAAGCCGAGATGATTGGCTTGGAAGGCTTGCAGCCCCACATACGCGACTCGCTGACACAAGAGGCGCTGACCACTTCCGCGATCGAAGGCGAGAGGCTTGACCCTGAAAGTGTTCGCTCCTCGATTGCCAGGCGCCTGGGACTCGACACGGCTGGGGCCCCAATCGCCGAAGGCAAACGCAACATCGAGGGGCTTATTGATGTGTTGCAGGATGCCACCCTCAAGACCGACTCTGCGCTGACGCTGGAGCGTCTGTGCAGTTGGCACGGCGCCCTTTTCCCCACAGGTTTTTCTGGGACGCAACGCATTGATGTCGGCGCTCTGCGCTCAGTCCCTATGGAGATCGTCAGTGGGGCAATCGGTCGCACCAAGGTGCATTACGTCGCCCCACCTGCTCAGAGCTTGGCCGATCAAGTGGACGCTTTTTTGACTTGGTTCAACCAGACCCATCCAAGCACCGGGTCACGGCCGATGGATGGCTTGGTGCGTGCTGCTATCTCGCATCTGTGGTTCGAGACGCTGCACCCGTTCGACGATGGCAACGGCCGTATAGGGCGTGCAATCTTGCAACTTGCACTGGGCCAAGACATGGGTCAGCCTGGGCGGATCGTGACGCTGTCCCGCCAAATTGAGTCCTGTAAAGAGCGGTATTACAGCGAGCTGGAGCGGGCGCAGCGCTCAAAAACCATGGATGTGACGGCGTGGGTCGAGTGGATGCTTGAACAAATGTCCCTGGCCAGTGAATTTGCCAGTCGCACCATTGATTCCGCCATTCAGAGAATTCGATTTCAGGCTGTGATGTCCACCGTCTCGCTTAATCAGAGGCAGCAAAAAACCATGAAGAAGCTTCTGGATGCTGGCCCCAAGGGCTACCAAGGCGGTATGACGACGCGCAAGCACGAGCAAATTTCGCAAACCTCAACGCCCACGGCGGCGCGGGATCTCATCGAACTGGAGCGGCTTGGGCTGCTGAAAAAATACGGTGCCGGGCGCTCGACGCGCTATTACCCAGCGATTGAAGGGTGGGCTGAAGACGACGCCAACCTGGTCGCTGCAAGTGGCAAGCCGGACGAAGTTTCAGGGTGAGTCGGTTAATTGGCCGTGGATATGACGAGCGAACATCACTGCAAGGATAAGTACGGCGAAAGCCGCCCGGCTTACCGCTGCCGTGGATCGAGCGCGTCGCGCAGGCCGTCGCCCACCAGGTTGAAGGCCAGCACCAGCAGAAAGATGGACAACCCCGGCCAGATGGCCATCCAGGGCGCGTTGTCGACATAGTTCTTGGCGGTGTTGAGCATGCTGCCCCAGCTCGGCGCTGGCGGCTGCTGGCCCAGGCCCAGGAAGGACAGGCTGGCCTCGGCGATGACCGCGGCGGCAATCGCCAGCGTGGCCTGCACGATCAGCGGCGCAGTGATGTTGGGCAGCACATGGCGCAGCGCGATGCGCCAGGGCGGGTTGCCCACGGCGCGTGCGGCCTCGATGTAGTCTTCGACCTTGACGTTGATGACCTGGGCCCGTGTCAGGCGCACAAAAATCGGGGTGGCCGACACGCCAATGGCGATCATGGCGTTGCTCAGGCTCGGGCCGAGAAAGGCCGCCAGCGCAATCGCCAGAATCAGGAAAGGGCAGGCCAGAAAAGCATCGGTGATGCGCGAGATCACGGTGTCCACCGCACCGCCCATAAAGCCGGCCGCCAGGCCGATCGGCACGCCCAGCATCAGCGAGATTGAGACCGACACCACGCCCGCCAGCAGCGAGGCACGGGTACCCCAGATCACGCGTGACAGCACGTCGCGGCCAATCTCGTCGGTGCCAAACCAGTGCGCCGCGCTGGGCGCCTTGCGGATGGCGCCCCAGCTGGTGGCGATCGGGTCGAGCGGTGCAATCCAGGAAGCGCCCAGCGCCAGCACGATGAAGCTGAGCACGATGGCGACGCCCAGCAGCGCCGCGCGCCGGCGCGCAAAGCGGCGCCAGGCCAGCTGGCCCGGACTCGCGGTCACGCTCGCCACGGGTTCAGCTCCGCAGCCGCGGGTTGGCGGCAAAGTAGGCCAGGTCGGCCAACAGGTTCAGCACAATGTAGGTGGTGGCGGTGACCAGCACCACGCCCTGCACCACCGCGTAGTCCCGGTTGAAGACCGAGTCGACGATCAGCTTGCCAAAGCCGGGGATGGTGAACACCTGCTCGGTCAGCACTGCCCCCGACAGCAGGGTGCCCAGCTCCAGCGCGCCCAGCGTGATGATGGGGGTGAGCGCATTGCGCAGCGCGTGTTTCAGCACCACCACCCGTTCGCTGAGACCTTTGGCACGGGCGGTGCGCACGTAGTCGGCCGACATCACCTGCAGCATCGCGCTGCGGGTGTGGCGCATCAGCACCGCGGCAATCGCGTTGCCCAGCACAAAGGCCGGCATGATCATGGCCGCCAGGTTGGCGCCCAAGTCCTCGAACGGGCTGACATAGCCAGAGGACGGCAGCCAGCCCAGTTGCACCGAAAACAGCATGATCATCAGGATGCCCAGCCAGAAATTGGGCGTGGAAATACCCCACAGCGCCAGCGCATTGGCTACGGTGTCCCAGACCGTGCCGCGCCCGACTGCCGAAACAATGCCGGCCGGGATGCCGATCAGCAGCGCGATGGTCATGGCCAGCAGCGCCAGCTCTACCGTCACCGGCAGCTTTTGCAGCACCAGGCTCAACACCGGCTGCTGGGTGCGCACCGATTCGCCCAAGTCACCTTGCAGCACGCCGCCCATCCAGTAGCCGTAACGCACCGGCAGCGGCTCATCCAGGTGCATCTTGGCGCGCAGGTAGGCCACCACGGTCGGGTCCTGCTCCTCGCCCGCGAGAATCTTGGCCGGATCGCCGGGCAGCAGCAGCTGCAGCCCGAAGATCAGCATCGACACCACCACCAGCGTCGGGATGATGCTGGCGATTCGCTTGAGCAGGAACTCGAACATGGGGCGACGCCGGTCAGGGTGCCAGCTTCAGGCCGCTCAAGCGCAGCAGGCCATCAGGGATCTCACGCACGCCGCTGAGCTTGGGGCTGTAGGCCCACAGCCAGTTGCGGTGGTACAGGTAAATCACCGGCCGCTCTTTGGTGATCTGCGCTGCAATCTGCTCAAACAGTTTCTTGCGCTTGGCCGGGTCGCGTTCAGCGCGGGACTGGTCCAGCAGCTTGTCGGTGTCGGCGTTGCAATAGCCAGCGTAGTTCAGCGGTTGCTTGCAGCCATGGAAGCTGTACAGGTTGCCGTCCGGGTCGGGCCGGCCGCTCCAGGCCAGCACATAGGCGTCGAAGTCGCCCTTGTCGGCCATATTGAGCGAGGTGGCAAATTCGGCCGACTGGATCTTCACGTCAAAGCCGGCATCGCGCGTCATGGCCTGGATCACCAATGCAATGCGCTGCGCGTCCGAGGTGGTGGGTGCCACCAGCGTGAAGCTCGGGTTGGGCACGCCGGCCGCCTTCAGCAGGGCCCGCGCCTTTTCGACATCGCGCTTAGGGACAGGCGCGTTCTTGGCGTAGTAGGCGTTGCTCGGGGCGACCCACTGGTTGCCGATCTTGGCCTCGTTGTCCATCACCACCTGGGCCAGGCCCTGGCGATCCAGCGCCAGCTCAAACGCCTCACGCACGCGCGGGTCGCGCCCAAGCGGGTTTTGCTGTGCCCTGTCACTCTTGCCGACGTTGATGGTGATGCCCTGGTAGCCGATCTCGGTGATGCGCGACACCTTGAGCTTTTTCTCGGCCTCGAGCTTCTCCACATCGGAGGAGGCGATGCGCTCGATGAAGTCGAGCTGGCCCGATTTCAGGTTGGCCAAGCGTACGGTGGCGTCGGGGATCGGGGTGTAGGTGACCTTGGCGAAGTTGATGGCGGCCTTGTTCCAGTAGCCGTC
>CAJAXU010000738.1 GCA_903948045.1 uncultured beta proteobacterium
GTTAGCGGCTTCTGACCGAAATGTCGACACAGGCGCCTGCATCGATGCTTTCAACGGCCGCCGTATTGGCGCAAAGGAAAGGCATTTTATGAAAAAGAAGATCGTTTACACGGATGAGCCCATGGGCGACGTTGAGGTGGTCGCGGATTTTCTGCCGTCACCTGCGGAGTTGGCATTCAAGGAAGACGGCGTCAAAGTGACGCTAGCCCTCAGCAAGAGCAGTGTTGATTTTTTCAAGTCTGAGGCATCCAAGCATCAGACCCAGTACCAGCGCATGATCCGCCGGCTGCTGGATTCTTACGTTGAAGCCCAAAGCACGTCTGCCAGCCAAGCAAAACGCACAGTGCGCAAGCGTGCATCCATCTAGTCGAGCCGCCTTGGCTGGTTGACAGAGTGGTCCATGTGACCATAATGACCATATCGATCAATATGGAGTAAGGCATGATCACTGAAACCAGCGCCGTGGCGTTTCGGCAAAACCTGGGCGAAATGCTCAACCTGGTGCAGTACCGCAACGACACCATCCTGATTAAAAAAGACGGCAAGCCGGTGGCGGCCTTGGTCGATGCCCGCCTGTTCGGCCGCATCCGTCAAATGCAAGAGCGCTTTGATGCGTTGTCGCAGCGCCTGGCCCAGGCTTACAGCGCGGTGCCGGCTGACGAGGGGCTGGCAGAAATTGACGCCGCGGTGCTTGCCGAGCGGCAGGCGGTGACACCGCGCGACGCCGGCTGATGGCGGGGCTGCGCATCGTTCTCGACACCAACGTGCTGGTGTCTGGCCTGGCCTACCCAACCAGTGTGCCTGGTCGTATTGTGGGTGCATGGCGCAGCGGCCGCCTAGACGTCGTGCTGTCCCGGTACATCCTGGCCGAGTTGCTGCGCGTCCTGCCCCGCCTCAACCACCGCCTGCAGTGGCGCGCGGAGGACATGCTGGACATGGTTGACACGCTGGCCCTGTTGGCCGATCTGGTCGAACCTTCTGCTGATGCCGCGCCCATGGCCGGGCCGAATTTTTGCGACGCTGCGGACGGCCCTGTTCTCGGCACCCTGCTTGCTTCGGGCGCCGACTACCTGGTGACCGGCGACAAGGACCTTCTGGTGCTGGCACCGCACTACGCGATCGTAACGCCGGCCTGGTTTTGGGCACAGCACGGTATCGGGTAAGATTCTTACCATTCAAAGTAAGAATCAGGAGCGCGTCATGAAAATCACCAGCAAAGGCCAGGTCACCATCCCACAGGCTGTGCGCGAGCAGGCTGGCCTGCATCCGCACAGCGAGGTTGAGTTTGAGGTCCTCGCCAATGGCGACGTCGTCATTCGCCCAGTGGCTGCGCCTGCCGCCAGTGTTCGGGCGGCCTTTGAGCGGGTGCGCGGCAGCGCCAACGCCAGCCAGTTCAAGGGCATGGGCACGGACGAGTTCATGGCCTTTTTGCGCGCCTGAAAGCACCGCACCGTGAGCAAGCTGGCAGCCCGCGAGCCGGATGCGCGTTATTTGCAACCGGCGCAGCTGCAGGGCACGCTGGTAGACAGCTGCGTGCTGATCGATGTGCTGGCCGATGACCCGGTTTGGGCCGACTGGTCGCTGGAGCAACTGGACCGCTGTGGCAGCCACGCGCCACTGATCATCAACCCGCTGATCCTGGCGGAGCTAAGCCCGCGGTTCGAGCGCGCCGCTGACCTGGAGGCTGCGCTGGCCCAGTTGCCGCTGCAGCGGCAGCCGCTGCCCTGGGACGCGGCTTTTTTGGCCGGCCAGGCGTTCAAGATTTACCGCCAAACCCAGGGGCTCCAAACCTCACCCATGCCCGACTTCTACATTGGCGCCCATGCCCTGGTGGGTGGTTTGCAGTTGCTCACCCGTGATGCCGCCCGCTACCGCGGCTACTTCCCCAGGCTGGCGCTGGTCGTGCCCTGACGGGAGGTAGCGCCCTGTCGGCAGGGTGTAGGCCGCCAAGGCCCAAGTTGACCCGATGTCAGGTCAACGGATGCCGGGTCAAAAAATCGTCCGGCGATAAGGCTGGCAGTGGTGATTGCACGAAGTCCCGACCATTGCGCGTGATGATGTAGTCGGCCCCGCAAGCCTGCGCAGCGCTCACCTGCAAGGCGTCTTCAAAATCCGACATGGGCAGCTGCAGCGCCTGTACCGCGTCCTGGTGCCCGGTGGTCGCCACTCTGGCCCAGGTTAGCAAGCCGGTCACAACCTCACGCGCCACGGCCGGGCTGCGTTCGCGCTCGATCAGGTAGGCCAGCGTCGCGACCGAGTGCCAGGCCACCCAGGCCTGGTGCTGCTCACCGCAAGAGCCAATCAAGGCTGAGGAGGCGGGCTCGCCCGGACGCTGAAAGACTACATCCAAAATGATGTTGATGTCGAGCAGCAGCAACATCAGCGCAGGTGCTTGCGCAGGATGTGGGCCACACGGGCATCAGTTGCGGCATCCGCCTTAGCACTTTTAGCCGGCTCCCTGGCCTGGGCGGCAAATGCCCCGCGCCACTGCCCCAGCCAGTTGGCCGCCGGTGAGGTCTGACTGAGTTCGTCGGCAAGCTCCTTTTCCAGGGCCTCGCGCACCACGGCAGACTTGCTCAAGTGACGGCGGGCACTTGCGAGTTGCAGTGCAGCGTCTAACGCGTCAGGGATTTTGAGGGTGAGGGTGTTCATTCAATCCGTTTGTATTACCAAACTCTAAAATTATAATACTTGCGTTGGCCATTGCGCCACTAGTCCAGTTTGCCAAGCTTCCCCAGGCTGGCGCTGGTCGCGCCCCGATGAATTGGGCCCGGGTTTCCACGTGTAGCACACCGGGCGTATCTGCTGCATACTTTTTGGTTTAAAAAAAACGGCTGCAAACCATCGCAGTAGTGGCTCATGAACCATGGCGGGGAGAATTCAAGGTGAGTAACAACCCATTGGGCAAGCGTCGAATGAGGCTCGCGCGGCGCATCGCCGCGCTTGGGGCATGACTGAGCTGGAGCAACTCCAGGCCGAGCTGGCGCAGACCAAGGCCTTGCTCTGGCAGCGCGAGCAGCTGCTCGCTAACACCGAGCAAGGCATCTGGCATCTCGACAACGCCGGGCTGACGGTGTTTGTCAACCCGGCCATGTGCCGGTTGCTCGGGCGTGAGCGCGATGATGTCATGGGGCACCGCGTGTTCGATTTCTTCTCGGGCCCAGACCTTGCCATCCTGAACGAGCAGCTCGAGCGGCGCAAACAGGGACACAAGAAGGGCTACGAGATCGGCCTGGTGCGCCCAGATGGCACGCGCGTTGAGTGTTTCAACAACGCCACCCCGATCTTTGACGCCACCGGCGCCAAGCAGGGTTCGGTCGGCATGTGGACCGATCTCACGCCACTCAAGCAGACTCAGCGCGAGCTTGACGCCGCCCTGGCCGATAGCCAGGCGCAACGTGCCGAATACGAGGCGCTGCTGGCGAGTTTCCCCGGCCTCATCGCGGTGGTGGATCAAGATGGCCGCTATGTCTATGTGAACCAAGCCCAGGCCGACCTGTTCGGGCTGCCGGCGGCCGAGGTCATTGGCCGAACCATGTTGGAGATGCGGGGGCCCGAGCGGGCAGCCCTGTTGTTCGCTGAGTACCCCCGGCTTCGGGCGGGCGAGGTCATCCGCGACATCGTTGAGCACCCCGCCCGTGGCGACCGACCGGCTGTCACCGTACGGGTCAATCGCGTGGCCGCGCCGCCCAGAGAGCATGGCCAGCACTATTACGCCTTCAGCATCGACATCACCGACATCCTCAAAGGCGAGGCCAGAAGCAACTTCCTGGCCCGCATGAGCCATGAGCTGCGAACCCCAATGCATGCCATCATCGGCTTGACGGCCGTGACCTTGGGCACCGAGCTGACGCCAGAGCAACAAGATTACCTGGGCCGGGTGCATATGGCGGGGCAAGCGCTGATGGGGCTGCTCGACGAGGTGCTGGACCTCAGCAAGATCGACGCCGGCAAAGTGCACATGGAGGTCATCCCCTTTGACCTCAAAAGTATTCTGGATGGCACGGCGGCCGTGCTGGCCCAGTTGGTGAAAGACAAAGGGCTAAATCTACGCTTGAGCTGCCCACCCGAGGTGCCCCGGCAGCTGCTGGGGGACCCCACGCGCCTGCGCCAGGTGCTGACCAACCTGATCAGCAATGCCCGCAAGTTCACTGACAAAGGCGACATTGTGGTCAGCGTGGCGCTGGCATCCGCACCGCAAGAGCCGCTGGTGCTGCGCTTTTCGGTGCGGGACAGTGGCCTGGGCATGACGGCCGTGCAGCTGGCGGGGCTGTTTCAGCCCTATGTTCAGGCGGATGTCTCGATTTCGCGCACTTTCGGCGGCACCGGCCTGGGCCTGGCCATCAGCCGCCAACTGGTCGAGCTGATGGGCGGGCGCATCTGGGCGAACAGTGAGCCGGGCCAGGGCAGCACCTTCAGTTTTGAGCTGCCGTTCACCCAAGATGTCACGGCGCACACCGCACAGGCGCCTGATGCCAGACATGCCGACCGGGCGCGGTCAGTGCTTGATGCCAGTGCACTGGCGGCGATACAGGGCGCCCGCATCCTGGTGGTGGAAGACAACGCTGTCAATCAGCTGGTGGCGGTCAAGTTGCTGACACAGGCCGGCTTCCAGGTGGAAGTGGCCCACAACGGCCAACAGGCGCTGGATAGGATGGCTCAAGGCGCCTTTGACTGCGTTTTGATGGACCTGGACATGCCGGTGATGGACGGCTATGAGGCCACCGCCCACATCCGCGCCAACCCGGCCTGGGCGGCGCTGCCCGTGCTGGCCCTGAGCGCCAGCGTACTGGCAGAGGACCGTGCCCGGGCCGCGCGCGCCGGCGTGAACGGCCACATTGCCAAACCGCTGCTGACGCATGACTTGATGGCCGCCCTGCTGCAGTGGGTGCCGGTTGGCCAGCGCACAGTTAGGTCTGGTTAAGCCTGGTTGGCAAGCGCCTGGGCCAAGGTCTCCACCAACTGAGTGGCCTCCTCAAAGTCAAAGTCGCTGATGGCCGCCGCGATCGGCTCCAACAGCGGTGCCTGGGCCGACCCGGCGAGCAAGGGACGGATGTCTGCCAGGGTTTGCCGCGCACCGCTCTCGCCTGCGTCCAGTTCTGCCTGCAGCTTGTGCAGCAGCTGTGGCAACTGCGGATTGGCCGCAGTCGGGCCTTGGGCTAGAGTGGCCTGCGGGCTGGATGTTGGCTTGGGCAGCCGGGCGTCGAGGGCCGTCAGTGCCGCGGCCAGACCCGCCAAAACCGGCTGCAAGGCCTGCAGCGTGGCGGTTAGCCGGGCGTCGACTGCGGCCGGCTCGGCCTTGCAGGCCACCTCCAGCAGGCCTGCGGCATCGCGGACGGCAGGGGCCTCAATGCTGGCCGCCGCGCCTTTGAGCGTGTGGGCCAGCCGCTGCGCGTCGCCGGCATCCCCCGCTGCCAA
>CAJAXU010000739.1 GCA_903948045.1 uncultured beta proteobacterium
GGCCACCGGCCTGGGCAAGGGCAAGGGCGGCCACATGCACCTGTTTGACAATGCGCACAAGTTCAGCTGCAGCGGCATCATTGGTGCCAGCATGCCGATCGCTTGCGGCGCAGCGCTGGCGGCCAAAAAACTCGGCCGGGACTGGGTGGCAGTGGCCTTTTTTGGCGAGGGGGCAGCCAACCAGGGCGCGTTCCACGAGTCCTTGAACCTGGCCGCGCTGTGGAAACTCCCGGTGATCTTTGTGTGTGAGGACAACCAGTGGGCGATCTCGGTGCCCAAATCGCAGGCCACCTCGGTGGCCTGGGTGGCTGACCGGGCAGCGGGCTACGGCATCCCAGGCATTCGGGTGCCTGAAAACGATGCGGTGCAGGTGTATGCGGCGGTGGCGCCGGCCATCGCCCGCGCCCGCCGCGGCGAAGGCCCCAGCCTGATCGAGGTCAAGACAGACCGTTACTTTGGCCACTTTCAGGGTGACCCGGAAAGCTACCGGCCCAAGGGCGAGGTCAGCCAGCTCAAGCTCAAAGACCCGATTCCCAAACTGGCCGCCCAGCTGCGGGCCGACCACGGCCTGAGCCCGGCGCAAGACGCCGAGCTGGTGGCCCGGGCCCAAGCGCGCGTTAGCGACGCCTTTGAGTTCGCCCGCCACAGCGCTTATCCGGCTGAGCTGGATGCGCTGCACGATGTGTTTGTGACCTGAACCCTATTGAGAGCCCGATCATGAAAACCACTCGCAAACTGACCATGGCGCAAGCGATCTCAGAGGCCATTGCCCAAGAAATGAAGCGTGACGACACGGTGTTCGTCATGGGGGAAGACATTGGTGCCTATGGCGGCATTTTTGGCGCCACCAGCGGGCTGCTGGAGCAGTTCGGCAAAGACCGCATCATGGACACCCCGATCTCCGAGACCGCCTTCATCGGTACCGCCACTGGCGCGGCCGCTGCCGGCTTGCGGCCGATCGTGGAGCTGATGTTTGTTGACTTCTTTGGCGTCTGCATGGACCAGATCTACAACCATCTGGCCAAGAACACCTATATGTCGGGCGGGCACGTCAAGCTGCCGGTGGTGTTGACCACCGCCATTGGCGGCGGCTACAACGACGCCGCCCAGCATTCGCAATGCCTGTATGGCACCTTTGCCCACCTGCCGGGCATCAAGGTGGTGGTGCCGTCCAACGCGTATGACGCCAAGGGCCTGATGACCCAGGCCATCCGCGACGACAACCCGGTCATGTTCATGTACCACAAGGGCATCATGGGGCTGCCCTGGATGGCCTACCTGGAGGGCAGCAGCAACGACGTGCCCCAGGAGGCTTACACCATCCCCTTCGGTCAGGCCCATGTGGTGCGTGAGGGCAGTGACGTCACCATCGTGGCGGTCAGCCAGATGGTGCAAAAAGCCGTGTTGGCGGCGCAGGAGCTTGACCGGCAGAGCATCCATGCCGAGGTGCTGGACCTGCGCACCCTGGTGCCGCTTGATGTGGAGTCGGTGCTCAAATCGGTGCGCAAGACCGGCCGCTTGCTGGTGGCTGATGAAGATTACCTGGGCTTTGGCCTGAGCGGAGAAATCGCCGCCGTGATCGCGGAGCATCTTGACACCGTACGGCTGAAGGCGCCGGTCAAGCGCCTGGCGGTGCCCAATGTGCCCATTCCGTACAGCCGGCCGCTGGAGCAGTTTGTGATCCCGCAGGTCAAGCACATCGTGCACGCGGTGCAAGAACTGATTGTTGGCCGCATGGCGCAGCCGGAAGCCGCATGATTGACATCCAACTGGCCGAGGCCGACTGGGCCGGCGTGGACAACGGGGTGGAAGCGCTGCTGGAAAAGTGGTTGGTGCCAGTGGGCGCGCCGCTGCGCAAGGGGCAGCCGATGGCCTCGGTGATGCTGGTCAAGGCCTCGATCGACATCGAGGCGCCCGCCGACGGCGCCCTGGCCAGCATCTTGGTGCCCGAGGGCGACAGCTTCGCCATCGGTCAAATCATCGCCACCTTCGACGACAGTCCGCGCTAACCCTGGGCTGCAGCTTGTTATGCTGCAGCCATGGCCAGTTTGCTGATTGTCGAAGATGATGACTTGTTGCGTGATGCGCTGGGGGCGCAGTTGGCGCAGGCCGGCCATGCGGTCACGCCAGCGGCGGATGGCGCCTTGGCGCAGGGGCTGTTGGAGGCGCAGCGCTATGACGGCGTGATTTTGGACCTTGGGCTGCCCCGGGTTAGCGGGCTGGAACTGCTGCAGTGGATTCGCCTGCGTCACAGCGCGCTGCCGGTGCTGGTGCTGACCGCCCGCGATGGCGTGGACGACCGGGTGCAGGGCCTCAACGCCGGCGCCGATGACTACCTGACCAAACCCTTCAGCATGGCCGAGTTGCAGGCGCGGCTGGGCGCGCTGCTGCGCCGAGCCCGCCTGCCGGCCTTTGGCGGTTCGCTGGAGTTGCCGGTCCATCTGCACGGGCGGCTGCGCGTTGATGCCAGCCAGCCGATGGCCTGGGTCGGTGAGGTGCCGCTGGAGCTGACGCAGCGGGAATGGGTGCTGCTGTCCCTGCTGGTGACACAGGCCGGGCAGGTGGTCAGTCGTGAGGCGGTGCTGGCGGCGTGGCAGACCGAGTCTGGCGACAGCGGCGCCGGCAGCGGGGGCATGGCCTCCAACGCGCTGGAGGTCTACATCCACCGCCTGCGCCGCAAGCTCGAAGATTCGGGTCTGACCATCCGCAATGTGCGTGGCCTGGGTTACCTGCTGGAGCAAACCCGCGCATGAGCGTGCCAGTCGCCGGGCAGGGCCTGTCACTGCAGCGCCAGCTGCTGCTGTGGCTGCTGCTGCCGCAGCTGGTGCTGTGGCTGGTGGGCGGCGTGCTGGCCTACCGCATCGCCCTGAGTTATGCCGAGAAGGGCATCGACCAGTCGCTCACCCAGTCGGTGCTGTCGCTGGCGCGCCAGGTCAAGCCGGTGGGCTCGGGCCTGCTGATCGATTTCCCGCGTGCCGCGCAAGACATCATCGAGCAGGACCCGAAAGACCGGGTCAGCTACACCGTGTCCTCGCCGCCTGGCAAGTTCCTGCTGGGCAACGGCCTGCTGCCCGGCCCGGCGGACCAGGCCGAGCCGGCCAGTGGCGTGCCGCGCCTGTACAACGCCACGGTGGACGGCAAGCCGATGCGGGTGGCCCTGCTCGACCTGGACTACGGCGACTCAGTGGCGCCGCAACGCATGCGGGTGCAGGTGGCCAAAAGTCTGGCGGTGCAGCAGCGCATCACGGCCGAGCTGGTGGCCGACATGCTGGTGCCGCTGCTGTTGCTGGGCGCGGTGCTGAGCGTGCTGGTCTACGGCGGCATCGCGCGCGGCCTGCGGCCGCTCAAACGCTTGCAGGCCCAGCTGGGTGACCGGCGTGAGCAAAGCCTGGCAGCACTGCGGCCGATCGAGATGACGCAGGCACCGCAGGAGGTGCACGCGCTGGCCGGCGCCGTGAACCAGCTGCTGTCGGCGGTGCGGCGCAGCCTGGGCCAGGAGAAGCGCTTTTTGAACGACGCCGCACACCAGCTGCGCACGCCGCTGGCCGGGCTGATCAGCCAGACCGAGCTGGCGCTGGCCGAGGCCGACCCGCCGGCTCTGCGAGAGCGCCTGGGCAAGGTGCTGGCCGGTGCCCAGCGCAGTGCCCACCTGGTGCAGCAATTGCTGTCATTGGCGCGCAACGAGGCCGAGGTGCGGCTGCAGTCGCTGGACCTGGCGGCGCTGGCACGTGAGGTGGCCCGCGACTGGACGCCGCGGGCCCTGGCCGCCGGGGTGGACCTTGGCTATGAAGGGGCAGACGCACTGTCGATCCAGGGCGAGCCGCTGCTCTTGCGCGAGGCCCTGAACAACCTGCTCGACAACGCCTTGAACTATGCCGGCGCCGGCGCCGTGGTGACCCTGCGCGTGACGCGCCAGGCGGGCGCGGCGGTGCTGGAGGTCGAGGACAACGGCCCGGGCCTGGCGCCGGCCGATCTGGTTCATGTGTTTGAGCGCTTCTGGCGCGCCAGCGAACGCCCTGGCGGCTGCGGTCTTGGGCTGGCCATCGTGGCGGCCATTGCCCAGCGCCACGGCGGTGCGGCCGCCGCCCTGCCGGCCCAGCCGCGTGGTTTGTGTATTCGCCTGACGCTGCCACTGACAGCCGCGGGCGGCTAGCCGCTTATGATGCTGAAACCGCTTGCACACCGCCCGCACCAGGCAGGGCATGCCAACCGCATAGATCACCCATGACAAGAACCCAGACTGGACCCATCGAACCCGCCGGTGCCCCCGCTGCCCCGGAGGCGCTGGCGCCGTGGGACGGCGAGGCCAACAACCCCTGGCGGCTGGCCTTGGAGAGTTCGGGCTCGGGCGTTTGGGATTGGAATCTGGTGACAGGTGACCAAACCCACTCGCCGCGCTGGAAGGCGATGCTGGGCTATGCCGAGCATGAGATCGGCCATGACGTGCAGGCGTTCTTTGCCCACCTCCATCCCGACGATACCGCACGGGTGCACGCGGCCAGGGCCGCCTATCTGGCGGGCCATACCGACCATTACGCGGTTGATGTGCGCATGCAGCGCAAAGACGGCGCCTGGATCTGGGTGATGGCCCACGGCATGGTGGTGAGCCGCGACGCCCAGGGCAAGGCCCTGCGCATGATCGGCACCCACACCGACATCACCGAGCGCAAGCAGGAGGAGGAGCGGCTGCGCGCCCTGAACCTGAAGCTGGAGGGTAAAACCCAGCTGCTGCAGGCCATGCAGTCGCTGAGCCAAATCGGCGGCTGGGAGTTCGACCTGGTGGCCCGCAAGGTGGTCTGGACTGACGAATTGCACCGCATTCTGGAGACCTCGCCGCGAGACTTTCAGCCGGTGCCCGGTGACACCAGCCGTTTTCTGACGCCGGAGTCGCTGGCCCGCCTGCGCGCCGCCACCGACGAAGTCCGGCCGGGCGACCCGCCGCTGGACCTGGAAATCGAGGCGCTCACCGCCAAGGGCCGCACCGTGTGGGTGCACGTGGTCATGAACACGGTCTGGGACCATGGCCAGCAGGTCCGGCGCCTGGCCATGGTGCATGACATCACCGAACGCCGCAACGCCGAGAAAGTGATCTGGGAGCAGGCCCACTTTGACCCCCTGACCGGCCTACCCAACCGCCGCCTGCTGATGGACCGCCTGGGCCATGCCATGGTCAGCGCGACACGCCACCACATGCTGGGTGCCCTGCTGTTTGTGGACCTGGACCATTTCAAAACCCTCAACGACACCCTGGGCCACGACAAGGGCGACATGCTGCTGGAGCAAGTGGCAACCCGGCTGCGCAGCTGCATTCGCGGCATGGACACCGTGGCCCGGCTGGGCGGCGATGAGTTTGTGGTGCTGCTGGAAGACCTGAGCGACATTCCCCTGGAAGCCGCCAGCCAGGCAGAGGCCGTGGGTGAAAAAATTGTGGCGGCCCTCAACCAGCCCTACGAGATTGCCGGCTACACCCACCACAGCTCGCCGAGCATTGGCATTACCTTGCTAGGCGAGCAGGCCGAGGCCATTGAAGAGCCGCTCAAACGCGCAGACGTGGCCATGTACCAGGCCAAGGCGGCCGGACGCAACACGCTGCGCTTTTTTGACCCGCAAACCCAGGTGGCCGTGACGGCCCGTGCCGAGATGGAAACCGCGCTGCGCGAGGCGGTACTGACGCAACAGCTCGCCGTGCATTACCAGGCCCAGGTTAACGCCAGCGGAAGAGTGGTGGGCGCCGAGGCACTGGTGCGCTGGACGCACCCGGTGCATGGCATGGTGTCGCCGGCCACTTTTATTCCGCTGGCCGAAGAAACCGGCGTGATATTGCCGCTGGGCCGCTGGGTGCTGGAGACGGCCTGCACACAGTTGAAGCGCTGGGCCACAGAGCCACACATGGCGCACCTCACACTGTCGGTGAACGTGAGCGCCCGCGAGTTTCTGGACCGCAACTTTGCAGCGCAGGTGCTCCAAACCCTGGAACGCACCGGCGCCA
>CAJAXU010000740.1 GCA_903948045.1 uncultured beta proteobacterium
CGACAGCGCGCGTCAGGGTTTTGAGGGTTCGTTGTTGCAGCACCCGGTGATTTTACTAATCGGCCTGCTTGCGCAGAAAGGCCGGGATTTCAAAGTCTTCCATACCGCCGGAGGACAGGGCGTCGACCTTGGCCGCAGCCTGGGTGCGGTCGCGCTGGCGCCAGACGCTGGGCCGCTTCATGTCATGGTAGTCGGGCTGGGCCATGCCCATGCTGCCAGGTGCTGTCGCAGCGCCGCCGCCGAGTGAGGCCATGGGCGAACCCGAGGCGCTGGCCGTGTTGAGTGTGGGCACATGAAACGGCGTGTTGTCGGTGCCGGTGCGCAGCACTTGCAGCTGCGGCTTGGCCCGGTTGGCGCCCTGGCGCGACAGACCGGTGGCCACCACCGTGACGCGGATGTTGTCACCCAAGGAGTCGTCGTGGGCGGTGCCGTAAATCACATGGGCATCGGGCGAGGCAAAGGCCCGGATGGTGTTCATCGCCAGGCCGGATTCGCGCAACTTGAGCGAGCCCTTGGCGGCCGTGATCAACACCAGCACACCTTTGGCGCCCGAGAGGTCGATGCCCTCCAGCAGCGGGCAGGCCACCGCCTGTTCGGCCGCGATGCGGGCCCGGTCCGGGCCGGCAGCCTGTGCGGTGCCCATCATGGCCTTGCCGGGCTCGCCCATCACGGTGCGCACGTCTTCAAAGTCGACGTTCACATGGCCCTTGACGTTGATGATTTCGGCAATGCCGCCCACTGCGTTTTTGAGCACGTCGTTGGCACGGGCAAAAGCTTCGTCCTCGGTCGCCTCATCACCCAGCACTTCCATCAGCTTTTCATTCAGCACCACGATCAGCGAGTCGACATTGGCTTCGAGCTCGGCCAGGCCGGCTTCGGCATTGCTCATGCGCTTGTTGCCCTCGAAATCGAAGGGTTTGGTCACCACCCCCACGGTCAGGATGCCCATTTCGCGCGCCACCCGGGCGATCACCGGTGCGGCACCGGTGCCGGTACCACCGCCCATGCCGGCAGTGATGAACAGCATGTGGGCGCCTTCGATCGACGCCCGGATGTCCTCAATGGCCAATTCAGCGGCTTCGCGGCCGCGCTCGGGGATGCTGCCGGCGCCCAGGCCGGTGCGGCCAAGCTGGATGATGCGGTGCGCATCGCTGCTGCCCAGCGCCTGGGCATCGGTGTTGGCGCAGATGAATTCCACGCCCTGCACCGCGCTGTCGATCATGTGGCTGACGGCGTTGCCGCCACCACCACCGACGCCAATGACCTTGATCCGGGTGCCCTGGTTGAAAGCTTCCTCTTCGATCATTTCGATAGGCATTTTTATTCTCCTGGTAAGTAAATAAGTTGCAGTTGCTAAAAAAATGGGTTCTGTTCTGTTCTGTTCAATTCGACTTCGGCGTCAACATGGCGGGCCGGTGCACCGCCATCGCCCTGGGGGACTGGCGCGCTGGCGCCACAAGGCCTGGTAGGTCGGGCAGGCCATCAAAAGATCCCGGTGAACCAGTCTTTGAGCTGGCCGACCGCTGTTTTCATGGAACCATTTTTTTGCGCCACCTTGAAGCCGCGCAGGCGCGCCATGCGCGCCTCTTCGAGCAGGCCCATCACGGTGGCGGCACGCGGCTGCGCCACCATGTCGGCCAGCGCGCTGGAGTACTTGGGAATGCC
>CAJAXU010000741.1 GCA_903948045.1 uncultured beta proteobacterium
AGCTCAGGGTACGCAAGCCCGCGCTTTTGGCTTGCAGCACGCTGGAGGCATCCCACAGCGCGTGGTTGCACACCACGGCTACACACTCCAACGTCAGGGCGGTTTCCAGCCAGCCGGTCCACAGGGTGTCGAGCAGCAGGCCACGCGGCAGTTCGGGCTGGGCGTCGCGTGCCCCGGCCAGCGCGTCGGGTTCGAAGGAGGTCAGCAGCGGCGGCACCGCAGCGCCGGCCCAGAGTTGCGCTGCCTGCTGCGCCACCACCTCGCCGGTGCGTCGCTCCAGGCCAGGCGTGGGTTTGATCTCGATGTTCAGAAAAAAGGCGTTGGCCAAGCAATAGCCGGCGATGTTGGCCAGCGTCGGCAGTGGTTCACCCGAATAGGCGCGCGAGTGCCAACCGCCGGCGTCAAGCTGGGCCAGGGCGCTCCAGGGATGGTCGCCACCGATGGCGCTGACACCGCGCCCCAACTGGTGTCGGGCGTTGGTGGTGCGCCCCAGTGTGGCGTCGTGCATCAAAAAAGGCACCTCGTCCGCGCTGAGTTTGACGTCGCACTCAAACATGCGGTAACCGTGCGCCGCACCCAGGCGAAAGCTGGCCAGGGTGTTTTCTGGGGCCAGCCTGCCGGCGCCCCGGTGCGCCACCCAGCGTGGGTAGGGCCATTGCTCTGAAGTCACGGGGGTCATGGGGTGTCCTTTCGTTGGCCGCTGGCGGCGTCAAACCAGTGAACCTTGCCGGGGCGCGGTTGCACGTGGATGGTGTGGCCCAGGCCGGGTACGGCGTGGGATTCTTCGGTGCGCAGCACCACCACCTCGTCGCCGCCGTGCTGCCAGCGGCCGTACACCAGGCGCTCGGCGCCCAGCAGTTCTACCGCCTCTACGGTGAGCGCCCAGCCGCCGGGGCCGATGTCCAGGTGTTCGGGCCGCACGCCAGTGATGGTGCCTGGCCGGGCGTCGGGCGCTTGCTTGAGCAGGTTCATCGGCGGCGAGCCGATGAAGCTGGCCACAAAGGTGGTGGCCGGCCGGTTGTAGACCTCTTCAGGGGTGCCAAACTGCTCCATCACACCGTTGTTCATGACCATCATGCGCTGCGCCAGCGTCATGGCCTCGACCTGGTCGTGGGTGACAAAGAGCGAGGTTATGCCCAGCTCGCGGTGCAGTTTCTGGATCTCCAGCCGGGTCTGGGCGCGCAGCTTGGCGTCCAGGTTGGACAACGGCTCGTCAAACAAAAACACCTGTGGCTGGCGCACGATGGCCCGGCCCATGGCCACGCGCTGACGCTGCCCGCCCGATAACTCGCGCGGCTTGCGCTGCAAAAAAGGCCCGATTTCCAGAATGGCCGCTGCCTTGTCGACCCGCTGCCGGATCTCGGCGGCCGGCACCTTGGCAATCTTCAGGCCGTAGGCCATGTTGTCGAACACGCTCATGTGCGGGTACAGCGCGTAGTTCTGGAACACCATGGCAATGTCGCGCTCGGCCGGCTCCAGGTCATTCACCACCCGGTTGCCAATTCTGATTTCGCCGCCGGTGACCTCTTCCAACCCGGCCACCATGCGCAACAGCGTGGATTTGCCGCAACCAGAGGGGCCGACGATGACAACAAACTCGCCATCGGCGATCTCGGCGCTGACGCCGTGGATCACTTGGTTGGCCGATTTGCCCGCGCCGTAGCGCTTGATGAGGTGTTGGAGACTGATCGATGCCATGTTGAGTTGACCGGTTACCGGTCTATTTTTCGGTGTCCACCAGGCCCTTGACGAACCATTTTTGCATCAGCATCACCACCAGCGCGGGGGGTAGCATGGCCAGCACAGCGGTGGCCATGACCACGTTCCACTGCATCTCGGAGTCGCCGGCAGAGATCATGCGCTTGATGCCGATTACCACCGGGTACATGTTCTCGTTGGTGGTGACCAGCAGCGGCCAAAGATACTGGTTCCAGCCGTAGATGAACTGGATCACGAACAGGGCCGCGATCGAGGTCTTCGACAGCGGCAGCAGGATGTCCTTGAAAAACCGCATGGGCCCGGCGCCGTCCATGCGGGCCGCCTCCACCAGCTCCTCCGGCACGGTCAAAAAGAATTGCCGGAACAAAAAGGTGGCGGTGGCCGAGGCAATCAGGGGGATGGTCAGGCCGGCGTAGCTGTTGAGCATGCCCAGATCCGACACCACCTTGTAGGTTGGGCTGATGCGCACCTCCACCGGCAGCATCAGCGTGATGAAGATGGCCCAGAAGAAAAACATGCGAAACGGGAAGCGGAAATAAACGATGGCAAAGGCCGACAGCAGCGAGATCGTGATCTTGCCAATGGCGATCATCAGCGCCGAGATGAGGCTGACCAGCATCATGTGCCCGACCGGCGCCTTGGAGCCCGAGCCGCCACCGGTGCCGTTCCAGGCGGCGGCGTAGTTCTCCAGCAGCTGGCTGCCGGGGAGCAGCGGCATGGGCGCCTGCACAATGGCCTGCGCGGTCTGTGTTGAGGCCACAAAGGTCAGGTACAGCGGGAAAGCCACCACCAGCACGCCAGTGATCAGCACCGCATGCGACAACAGCGTCATCCAGGGGCGGCGTTCAACCATGGCTGGGGCTACGCATCAATAGTTCACTTTCTTTTCCACAAAGCGGAACTGCACCACGGTCAGCACCACCACGATCACCATCAGCACCACCGACTGCGCGGCCGAGCCGCCCAGGTCCATGGCCTTGAAGCCGTCGTAATACACCTTGTAGACCAGGATGGCCGTGTCCTTGCCTGGCCCGCCTTGGGTGGCGGCATCGATGATGGCAAAGGTGTCAAAAAACGCGTACACGATGTTGATCACCAGCAGAAAAAAGGTGGTGGGCGACAGCAGCGGAAACACAATGGTCCAAAAGCGCCGCCAGGGCCGGGCACCATCAATGGCCGCCGCCTCGATCAGTGATTTGGGAATGCTCTGCAGCCCAGCCAGAAAAAACAGGAAGTTGTAGGAAATCTGCTTCCACACCGCCGCCATCACCACCAGAGTCATGGCGTGGGTGCCGTTGAGCAGGTGGTTCCAGTCCACGCCCAGGCTGCGCAGCGCGTACGACAGCACGCCCACGCTGGGTGCAAACATGAACAGCCACAGCACCCCGGCCACAGCCGGCGCCACGGCGTAAGGCCAGATCAACAGGGTTTTGTAAGCCAGTGCGCCGCGGCTGATGCGGTCGGCAAACACTGCCAGCAGCAGCGACAGACCAATGCCCAGTACCGCCACGCAGGTGGAAAAAATCGCGGTGGTGTAGAACGACGCCAGGTAGGTGGCGTCGCGCCAGAGATCGCGAAAATTGTCCAGCCCGACCCACTCTACCGAGGTGCCAAAGGGGTCTGACTGCTGAAGCGACTGCACCAGGGCCTGGCCGGCCGGCCAGAAGAAGAACAGCACGATCACCAGCAGCTGGGGCGCCATCAGCGCCCACGGCAGCCAGCTGGATCGGAATACGACGCGCTTTTCCACTAGCCCTTCTTGTTCGCCTTTTCAAACTTCTCAAGCAGTTCGTTGCCACGTTTTACGATGCTGTCGAGTGCTTCCTGGGCGCTTTTCTTGCCGCCCCAGACCTGCTCCAGCTCTTCGTCCTCGATGGTGCGAATCTGCACATAGTTGCCCAGGCGGATGCCACGTGACTTGTCGGTGGTCTTGCGGATCATCTGCGTCACGCCCACGTCGGTGCCGGGGTTTTTGGCGTAGAAGCCAGACTTATTCGTCAGCTCGTAGGCGGCCATGGTGATCGGCAGGTAGCCGGTACGCTGGTGCGTGGCGGCCTGGATATCGGGTTTGGACAGGTAGCTGAAGAACTGGGCAATGCCCTTGTACTCGTCGGCCTTCTTGCCGGCCATCACCCACAGGCTGGCGCCGCCAATGACCGTGTTTTGCGGTGCGCCGGGCACATCTGGGTAATGCGGCAGCGGTGCCAGACCCCAGTCAAACTTGGCGTTCTTGGCCACGTTGCCGTAAAAGCCGGTGGAAGTGGTCATCATGGCGCATTCGCCCGAGATGAAGCTGGCTTCCGGCACGTTGGCGCGGCCCTTGTACACAAACAGGCCCTGCTTGGCCATGTTGGACAGGTTCTCGATGTGGCGCACGTGCAGTGGCGAGTTGACCTTCATCCGCGCGTCCATGCCCTGCATGCCGTTGCCCTTGGTGGCGAACTCGACGTTGTGCCAGGCCGAGAAGCTTTCCAGTTGGGTCCAGCCCTGCCAGGCGATGCTGATGGGGCACTTGTGGCCGCTGGCCTTGAGTTTGGCCGCCGCCAGGGCCACTTCGGGCCAGGTGCCTGGCGCCTTGCTGGTGTCGATGCCAGCGGCCTTGAAGGCGTCTTTGTTGAAATAAAACACGGTGGTGGAGCTGTTGAACGGGAAGCTCAGCATCTCGCCGCTAGGCGCCGTGTAGTAACCGGCCACGGCCGAGACATAGGCCTTGGGGTCGAATTTTTCACCCGAGTCTTTCATGATCTTGCCCACTGGCACGGTGACGCCCTTGCTGGCCATCATGGTGGCGGTGCCGACCTCAAAGACCTGCAGGATGTGCGGCGCGTTGCCGGCCCGGTGCGCGGCCACGGCAGCAGTGAAGGATTCGTCGTAGCTGCCCTTGAAGACAGGCACGATCTTGAACTTGCCCTGGCTGGCGTTGAAGTTTTTGGCCAGATCGTTGACCACTTCGCCGTTCACGGCGGTCATGGAGTGCCACCACTGGATCTCGGTCTGGGCCTGGGCCGATACGGTAAAGGCGCTCGCCAATGCGATGGCTGCAAGTTTCAATTTCATCAATAACTCCTTGGGTGAGAGCGGGTCAGCTTAGTGCCAGACTGTGACAAGAGTGCGACAAAAATAAGTCAATGCACCGCAGACCACATTAAACACGCCTTTTCGGCCGGCTTTATCGGGGTTTGCATCAGGGTCATCGATGTATGCTGCACTGCGGTAACATTTGGCGATGAACGCTCCCCTGCCGATCCAGCACCTGATGGCCGGTGCCGCCGCCAAGCCGCACCCGCACGAGCGCATCCGGGAAATTCCCTACAACTACACCTCGCTGTCCGACCGCGAAATCGTCATCCGCTTGCTGGGCGCCCGGGCCTGGGATTCGCTGAACCAGCTGCGCGACGAGCGCCGCACCGGCCGCTCGGCCCGCATGCTGTACGAGGTGCTGGGCGACATCTGGGTGGTGCAGCGCAACCCCTACCTGCAGGACGATCTGCTGGACAACCCTAAACGCCGCCGCCTGCTGGTGGATGCGCTTCACCATCGTCTGGGTGAAGTGCAAAAGCGCCGTACCCCTGAAGTAGAGCCCCAGCGCGACGCCTTGGTGGGTGAGCTGCTGCAGGCCGCCAGTGTGGCGGTAGAGGCCTTTGACGCCGCTTTTGTCGAGGTAGCGGCACTGCGCCGCAAGGCGCAGCGCACGCTGGCCCGCCTGACCGCGCGTGACAACATTAAGTTCGATGGCTTGAGCCGAGTCTCACACGTGACCGACGCCACCGACTGGCGCGTGGAGTACCCCTTTGTGGTGCTGGCGCCTGACAGCGAGGCTGAGATGGCCCGTCTGGTCAAGGGTTGTATCGAGCTTGGCCTGACCATCATTCCGCGCGGCGGCGGGACCGGTTATACCGGCGGCGCCATCCCATTGACCTGGAAAAGCGTGGTCATCAACACCGAAAAGCTCGAAGCCATGAGCGAGGTGGAGTTTCTGGCGCTGCCCGGGTTGGCGCAGCCGGTGGCCACGGTCTGGACCGAGGCCGGGGTGGTGACCCAGCGGGTGGCCGACGCCGCCGAGCGCGCCGGCCATGTGTTTGCGGTGGACCCGACCTCGGCCGAGGCCTCCTGTATTGGCGGCAATATCGCCATGAACGCCGGCGGCAAAAAGGCGGTGCTGTGGGGCACGGCGCTCGACAACCTGGCCAGCTGGCGCATGGTCACACCCCAGGCCGAGTGGCTGGAGGTAACCCGCCTGAACCACAACCTGGGCAAGATTCACGACGCGGCGCTGGCCAGTTTTGAGCTGAATTACTTCAAGGCCGACGGCAAAACGCCGCTGCGCACCGAGCGGCTCGACATCCCCGGCCCATCTTTCCGCAAGGAGGGCCTGGGCAAGGACGTCACCGACAAGTTCCTCAGCGGCCTGCCGGGTATCCAGAAAGAGGGTTGCGACGGCCTGATCACCAGCGCGCGCTGGATCGTGCACCGCATGCCGGGCCACACCCGCACGGTGTGCCTAGAGTTTTTTGGCAATGCCCGAGACGCCGTGCCCAGCATTGTCGAGATCAAGGACTACATGTTTGCCCAGCAAAAGCGCACGGGCGTGCTGTTGGCCGGGCTGGAGCACCTGGACGACCGCTACCTCAAGGCGGTGGGTTATGCCACGAAGTCCAAACGCGGCGGCCTGCCCAAGATGGTGCTGGTGGGCGACATCGCCGGCGACGATGCCGACGCCGTGGCCCGTGCCACCTCCGAGGTGGTGCGGATTGCCAATTCGCGCAGCGGCGAAGGTTTTATTGCCGTCAGCCCCGAGGCGCGCAAGAAGTTTTGGCTGGACCGCAAGCGCACCGCCGCCATTTCACGCCACACCAACGCCTTCAAGATCAATGAAGACGTGGTGATCCCGCTGCCGCGCATGGCCGAGTACACCGACGGCATCGAGCGCATCAACATTGAGCTGAGCCTGCGCAACAAGCTGGCGCTGTGCGATGCGCTGGACGAATTCTTTACCCGTGGTGGCCTGCCGCTGGGCCGGCAAGACGACGCGGGTGAGATCCCTTCAGCCGAGCTGCTGGGCGACCGGGTGGCGCAGGCGCTGGCGTTGCTGGCTGAGGTGCGAGCGCTGTGGCAGGGCTGGCTGGACCAGGTGGACGCGCTGTTTGCCCAACTTCAAGACCACGCGCTGCGCGCCAGCTGGAAAGCCCAGCTGCTGGTGCCGCTGCAGCAGATTTTTGCCGGACGGGCCTTTGAGCCTATTCTGAAAGAGTGCATTGCGGTGCACCAGCGCGTGCTGAAGGGCCGGGTCTGGGCCGCCTTACACATGCACGCCGGCGACGGCAATGTGCACACCAACCTGCCGGTCAACAGCGACGACTACGACATGCTGCAAACCGCGCACGGCGCCGTGAAGCGCATCATGGCGCTGGCCCGCAGCCTGGGCGGCGTGATCTCGGGTGAGCACGGCATCGGCATCACCAAGATGGAGTTTTTGAGTGACGAGGAGCTGCAGCCCTTTGCCGATTACAAGGTCCGGGTGGACCCGCAGGGCCATTTCAACCGCGGCAAGTTGCTACGAAATAAAGAGCAAACTATTGAGGCGGGACGAGGGCTAGAGGCCGATTTGACCCATGCCTATACGCCCAGCTTCGGCCTGATGGGGCATGAGTCTTTGATCATGCAGCAAAGTGACATCGGCGCCATTGCCGACAGCGTGAAAGACTGCCTGCGCTGCGGCAAGTGCAAGCCGGTCTGCGCCACCCATGTGCCGCGCGCCAACCTGCTCTACAGCCCGCGCGACAAGATCTTGGCCACCTCGCTGCTGGTAGAAGCCTTTTTGTACGAGGAGCAAACCCGCCGCGGCGTCAGCATCAAGCACTGGCAAGAGTTTGAAGACGTGGCCGACCACTGCACCGTGTGCCACAAATGCCTGTCGCCCTGCCCGGTGAACATCGACTTTGGCGATGTCACCATGGCCATGCGCAACCTGCTGCGCAAAATGGGCAAAAAGAGCTTTCGCCCGGCCGGCGCGGCAGCCATGTTCATGCTGAACGCCACCAACCCCGAGACCATCCGCTTGGCGCGCTCGGCCATGGTCAATGTGGGTATGAAAGCGCAGCGCGTGGCGCATGACCTGCTCAAGGTGGTGGCGCGCCGGCAAACCGCCGCGCCTCCGGCCTCACTGGGCTCGGCGCCGCTGAAAACCCAGGTGATCCACTTTGTCAATAAAAAACTGCCCGGTGGCCTGCCCAAAAAGACCGCCCGCGCGCTGCTGGACATCGAAGACAGAGACTACGTGCCCATCATTCGCAACCCGCAGACCACCAGCGCCGAGACCGAGGCCGTGTTTTATTTCCCGGGTTGCGGCTCCGAACGCTTGTTCAGCCAGGTGGGGCTGGCCACCCAGGCCATGCTTTGGCATGCCGGCGTGCAAACCGTGCTGCCGCCGGGCTACCTGTGCTGTGGCTACCCGCAGCGCGCTGCCGGCCAGTTTGACAAGGCCGAAAAACTCATTACCGACAACCGGGTGCTGTTCCACCGCGTGGCCAACACCCTGAACTACCTGGACATCAAGACCGTGGTGGTCAGCTGCGGCACCTGTTTTGACCAGCTGCAGGGCTACGAGTTTGACAAAATATTCCCCGGCAGCCGCATCATTGACATCCATG